>CANRXD010000071.1 GCA_947643685.1 uncultured Clostridium sp.
GGTGTGGATTCCAACATTCTGGATCCCCGTGATACATATGCTGACGCTTCCCAGTTATTTGTGGAGTGCTTAAGGTAGATACCAATTTCTTTCTCAAGCCCAAATTACCAGATGGAAAGGAGGTGGGGTAAATGAATGTAGATAAAAAGCATAACCCACAAAGCTCAAATTTGGCATTATGGGTTATGCTGATAGCGTTGTTTTTTCAGATGCTGACGGCGGTTTCATATCACCATAATATTAATCAGGTGTGGGATGAGGTTCATCAGATGGAAGAGATTCAGCTTCATCAGTCGCAGCTTTTGAATCAGCGACTGATGATTCAGGATCAACGTCTGGCTCTTTTGAACCAGCGGCTGATGATTCAGAGGGAGCGACAGCTTCTGGAGATAGTAAACTATCTTGAATCCCTAATAGATGTGCAATAGTTTTGAGAACTTGCGTCTGCTCTTCGGTAGCCTGGAGCTGTTCTTTCTCTAATTGTGCTCGCTCGGCTTGAATTTGATTAGACTCTTCCAAAAGGTCGTTTTGGTTCTTTCGAATTTGATTGGATTCTTCCAAAAGGCTATTTTGTTTCTCCAAGGACTGAAAAATTTCATTATAGTATTTCTGCTGCCAAGGAGCAGGGGCTACATTATTTAGAATCCAAAACATTATACTGAGCAATATGCTAATTATAGTAAGCGCTTGATCTCTGGACAATTTCCTGGTAGGCGTATTGCCAGATACGTTTTCTGAAAGTATTACTTCTGGAAAAAGTTTTTCAGGCACCAATTCATCTGGAACTTCAATATGGCCCGGAAAAATGCGGATATTATCAATAGCTGAAAATAAAGGGTTAAACGCCATGTTAAATTGTTCAACAGAAAATGTATTTAACTTTTCAAAGTTCTGTGCAATATCGGGAGGAATGATTCTTTGCAAATCGACAGCCCAAAGAGCAGGATCTTGAAAGGCGGTAGCGATTGAAGCGGCAGAAACGTTAGTCAGGTTATCAAGCATTTCCTGGATTGGGGCAAGTATCTTCATGTATGACTTCGCCCAATTATCAATTGGGGAATAAGTGATTCTGTTCCAATTGATAAGGAACTCCTCTAATCCAGGAGATACAATGCGGGAAAAAGAGGAAAGTTGCTGATTTAATTGTTTTTGCATTTGTATGTAGTCATCAAAAGAAGCCATAAATAAGTACCTCGGTTAAGAACATGTGTATTTGTGAGCGATTAACTTTAATGTAACATGCTTTATTGTTAAAATCAATATTTTTGACTGTAAAATCAAAATTTTAAAAATAAGATGTGAGATGGACAAAGTGGCAGCAGGACGGCCGCCAGAGTAAGGAGCTTAGAGAGGAGCTATATATGGCAATTAAAAGAGCAAAGACCATATCAGAATATGCAATCAGAAGATGGCTTACAGAGCAGAATTTCGCCATGGAATACTTTACCCTTACCATAAATGGGAACGAGGGGACGTTAGAGGATAGGGCCGGCGAATCTATGATTCTGGTTTATGACCCAGGTGAGAAGATGGTGCATGTAAAAGAATAATAAAAAACGCACATCCGGTACTGGGGATATCAGACGGGGTAAGTAACCATTTTGTAGGGACCTGAAAGGAGGGAAATCAGATGCCTAGAATAAAAATCAAGAAAAAAGAATACATGGTCAGGGATTTGGCCGGGTGGGTTGCCGGGAAGATGCATACTTGTGGATTCAAACAAGAGGACGTGGCAAAAGAACTTGGGATATCACAGCAAGCTCTTTCCAATCGAATCAACCCAGGGAAATACAAAAGAGGAGAAATAAAAGACCCGTTTTCCTACGGGGATATGCTTACCCTCTGCAAACTGTTTGATGTTGATGGAGAGGAAAAAGAAAAGTTATTGACATTATAGAATATGAGGAGGAACAGAACAAATGGGCGACTATGCAGTGCGCGTGCAACGTATAAAACGCGCAAGATTCAAGAGGGAGCGAGATATATGGCTGTCGGTTATCGCCTATCCTGTGGTTTGTTTCGGATTCCGTGTGATTAATCTAATTGGCAGCGTTGCCAAAGTTATTGTATTGAGTGCATTGACCGGAGCCGGATTCGGGATGGGGCTGGCCCTGGTGTCTGCGATGATATAGCCAAAAGGATAAGAGAATGAACAGGAGAAAAAACGGAAACCCCAGTGGGTGGAGCCGCCGGGGAATCCAAGTAACTGAAAATTAAACACATTCCAATTATATCACGGGAAGATGGGAGAAAACAAGATGGAAACAATGACAATTAATAAGTTGGAAATCGAAAATGTCAAGCGTGTAAAAGCGATAAAGATGGAACCGACACCGAACGGTTTAACTGTGATCGGCGGGAAAAACAATCAGGGAAAGACTTCCGTTCTGGATTCGATCGCATGGGCGCTGGGCGGTGACCGGTATCGCCCCAGCCAAGCAGCGCGGGAAGGCTCCATGATTCCGCCTAATTTACATATCGTTATGAGCAACGGCCTGGTAGTAGAACGGAAGGGAAAGAACAGTGATTTGAAGGTCACGGACCCCAACGGCAAAAAGGGAGGGCAGCAGCTTCTCAATGAGTTTGTGGAGGCACTGGCGTTAGACCTACCGAAATTTATGGAATCCAGCGGCCAGGAAAAAGCCCGGACCCTTCTTCGGATCATCGGCGTGGAAGATAGCCTGATAAAGATGGAGCGGGACGAGAAAGAGCTCTATAACCGACGGCTTGCGGTCGGTCAGGTCGCGGATCAGAAGGAAAAGTATGCAAAGGAACAGGCGTATTTTCCGGATGTGCCGAAAGAACCGGTCTCTGCTACGGAACTGATTCGACGGCAGCAGGATGTTCTGGCCCGGAATGGAGAAAATCAAAGGAAACGCCTCCGGCTCCATCAGCTGGAGCAGGAACAGCAGAAGGTGATGGAGGAAATGGAGCAGCTGTTAAAACGGCAGCAGGCCATTGAAGCGGATCTGTCTGTGGCACGCATGGCAGCAGAAGACTTGCAGGATCAGTCGACTAAGGAGCTGGAGGAGGATATCGCCAACATCGAGGAAATCAACCGGAAGGTCCGGGCCAACTTAGACAAGGAGAAAGCAGAAGAGGATGCCCGGGAATACCGGCGCCAGTATAATCAGCTGACGAAGGAAATCGAGGATATACGAAAATCCAAGGTGGACCTTCTGGATTCGGCAAACCTGCCGCTTCCGGGCCTGTCCGTGAAAGAGGGGGAACTGGTCTATAACGGTTTTCCGTGGGACAACATGTCCGGCTCTGATCAGCTTAAAGTTGCGACGGCAATTATCCGGAAGCTGAATCCAAGGTGCGGGTTTGTGTTGATTGATAAATTAGAGCAGATGGACCTGGAAACGCTGAATGAGTTTGGACAATGGTTGGAACAGGAAGGCCTTCAGGCCATTGCCACACGGGTTTCTACTGGTGGGGAATGCTCCATCATCATTGAGGATGGCTGCGTGGCCGGACAGGAACTTCTGGTAGCAGAAGAAAAGAAGGAATGGAAAGCGGGTGTATTTTAAATGAGGATTATCAAGGGGAAAATCCCATGTGCAAAGAAGGTTGTGATTTATGGGCCGGAGGGAATCGGTAAAAGTACTTTTGCTGCCAGGTTTCCGGAACCTGTATTTATTGATACGGAGGGGAGCACGAAAGACATGGACGTATCCCGGTTTGAAAAGCCGAGTAGCTGGACCATGCTGATGGAGCAGATCCGCTATGTAAAAATGAACCCGTCTGTTTGCAGGACGCTGGTTATTGATACTGCAGACTGGGCGGAGCAGATGTGCGTGGCGGACCTGTGCGCCCGGTATGGGAAAAAGGGAATTGAAGACTTTGGGTATGGCACAGGCTATGTCTACGCGAGGGAAGAGTTTGGGCGATTCTTAAACAGCCTGGAAGAGGTGGTGGAGGCCGGAATCCATGTGGTGATAACCGCCCATGCACACCTTAAGAAATTTGAACAGCCAGATGAGCTGGGGGCCTATGATCGATGGGAGTTAAAGCTTGGAAAGAAGACCTCGTCTCAGACTGCTCCGCTTTTAAAGGAGTGGGCGGATATGGTGTTGTTTGCGAATTATAAGACCTGGTCAGTGGCGGTGGACGACAAGGGAAATAAGAGGAAAGCCCAGGGCGGCGCCCGGGTCATGTACACATCCCACCATCCGTGCTGGGATGCGAAGAACCGGTATGGTCTTCCGGAAGAAATGCCGTTCGCTTATGAGGGGATCCGGGCAATTATAGAGGAAGCGGGAAGTCTTGCGGAGACCGGACAGGCCCCGGCCATTACAACTCCGGAACCGGTTCAGAAGAGCCAGGGAACTGGTTCTATGGGACAGCCTGTGACGGCAGCCCAGACTTCCCCATCCCAGGCTGTGCGTGAGCCTGAAGCGCCGGCTCCCGGTGAAGGAGTACAGCAGGCCATGGACCTGTCCGGAATGAGCGTTGGGGAAAAAGAGGCGAAGACTGCATTTGATGTGGATCCGCGAGTTCCGAAAAAGCTCCGGGATTTGATGCTTGAAAACCATGTACTGGAATGGGAGATCGAAAGTGCCTGTGAATCGAAAGGATATATTCCGGTCGGAACGCCACTTTACCAGTATGAAGACGTAAACCCCGGCTTTACAGATGCGGTCCTGGTAGTGGCATGGCCACAGGTCCTTGACATGGTGAAACAGATTCGGGAAAAAGAAGCGATACCGTTTTAAAAATAGGAGGAAACAGAAATGCCAGATCAGATGACAGGAAAAGAACTGGGATGGGAAGATACCATCCAGAATGACGGGCAGGATTTTGAGCCGGTTCCGCCGGGAGACTATGATGTTACGATTGAAAAATGGGAGCGGGGCAGATCGAAAGGGGAAGGGAAGCTTCCTCCCTGCAACATGGCCATTGTGTATTTTATGATCCATGCCCCTGAACGTGAAATTACTGTGAGGGAAAACTATATCCTTCATTCTTCTCTGGAATGGAAACTTTCGGAATTGTTCTGTGGGGTAGGGCTGAAAAAGAAAGGAGAGGCGCTGCGTATGAACTGGAGTGCGCTCCCCGGAAAAAAGGCCAGGGCTAAAGTTGGCCTGCAGCCGGGCATCAAGGATCCGACGAAACAGTATAACCGGATTGAAAAGCTTTACCCCTATGAGCCGCCGAAATTTACGCCGGGGAGCTTTTAAAAGATGGCGGCCATGGAGCTGCGCCCATATCAGGAGGAGGCGCGAAACGCGGTCTTTGAGGAATGGGGGAAAGTAAACCGGACGCTTTTAGTGCTTCCGACCGGATGCGGGAAAACCATTGTCTTTGCAAAGGTGACAGAGGACTGTGTCCGGAGAGGAAGGCGGGTCCTGATCCTGGCGCACCGGGGGGAGCTTTTGGAGCAGGCTGCGGATAAGATCGCCAGGACAACGGGCCTGCGGTGTGCAATGGAAAAGGCGGAGGAATCCTGTCTGGGGAGCTGGTACCGGGTCACGGTCGGTTCGGTCCAGTCCTTACAGAGGGAGAAGCGCCTGGAGCGCTTTCCGGAGAGCTATTTTGGCACCATCATCATTGACGAGGCCCATCACAGCCTGTCGGACGGATACCAGAGGGTCCTAAATCATTTTCCTGATGCCAAAGTACTTGGGGTGACTGCCACACCGGACCGCGGGGACATGCGGAATCTGGGTGAATACTTTGAGTCCCTGGCGTATGAATATACCCTCCCGAAAGCGATCCGAGAGGGATACTTATCACCGATTAAGGCCCTGACCATTCCCCTGAAGCTGGACCTTACCGGTGTGGGGATCCAGGCCGGCGATTTTAAGGCCGGGGAAATCGGAACCGCCCTGGATCCATACCTGCACCAGATCGCAGAGGAGATGAGAAAATACTGCCAGGGGAGAAGGACGGTGGTGTTTCTCCCGCTTGTCAAGACAAGCCAGAAATTTTGTGACATTTTAAACGCAGGCGGGATCCGCGCCGCAGAAGTGAACGGGGAGAGCACAGACCGGGCCCGGGTGCTTTCTGAGTTTAAAGCGGGACGATATGAGGTCCTCTGTAATTCCATGCTGTTAACCGAAGGGTGGGACTGCCCGTCTGTGGACTGTATCGTGGTGCTGCGGCCGACCAAGATCCGGAGCCTTTACTGCCAGATGGTGGGACGCGGGACCAGGCTGTTTCCGGGGAAGGACCATCTGCTGTTATTGGACTTTTTGTGGCATACGGAGCGCCATGAGCTTTGTCATCCGGCCTCTCTGATCTGTGAAAATGATGAGGTGGCGAAACAGATGACGGAGAATCTGGAAGAGACCGCTGGTGTTGCAGTCGATCTGGAAGCGGCAGAAAAGAGGGCTTCTGAGGAAGTGGTTGCACAGAGGGAGGAGGCCTTGGCCAAGAAGCTTCTGGAGATGAAAAAGAGAAAGAAGCAGCTGGTGGATCCGCTCCAGTTTGAGATGAGCATCCAGGCAGAGGACCTGTCCGGATACCGCCCGGCCTTTGGCTGGGAGATGGCGCCGCCTTCCGAGAAGCAGAAGAAGGAGCTGGAACGGCGCGGGATCCTTCCAGATGAGATTGAAAATGCGGGGAAGGCAAGCCTTCTTTTGGAACGCCTTCAGAAACGGCAGACAGAAGGGCTTGCGACGCCGAAGCAGATTCGGAGGCTTGAGATGTACGGGTTCCAGCATGTGGGGACCTGGAGCTTTGACGCGGCGAGAAATATGATCGACCGGATTGCGGCGGCCGGCTGGAGGGGAGCGCCGCGTGGGGTGAATCCGCAGGAATATCAGCCGGAGTAAGGAGGTGAGGGACAATGGAACGTGGCTATGACCTTTTGGAGGTATTAAGATATCTGGATCCGGCAGAGCTTGATTACCAGCAGTGGTTAAATATTGGAATGGCCCTGGAGCAGGAAGGATATTCGGCAGATATATGGGATGAATGGAGCCGGAGGGATCCAGGCCGGTACCATCCGGGCGAATGTATAAAAAAGTGGCGAAGCTTCCATGGATCGTCCCATGAACCGGTCACCGGGGGAACTATCGTCCAGTATGCCAGAGAACAGGGATGGACGCCGTCGTATGATCCGGGGCATGAGCTGGACTGGGAGGATACGCTGCCGGCCGAGGGTATCGTTGTGGATAAGAACTGGGTGGAAGGCCAGGAGATCCGGGAACCAGACACGTGGGATCCGGCAGGCGAACTGATCCGGTATCTGGAGACATTATTTGAGGCCGGGGAAAATGTCGGCTATGTGGTCAAAAGCTGGAAAAAGGAAGAGAAGTGGCTGCCTGCAGACAAGGGCTCCTATGACCGGACGGCAGGACAGCTCATTGAAGCATTGTCTAAATGCGGCGGTGACATCGGGAGCGTTCTCGGAGACTATGATCCGGAAGCAGGGAGCTGGATCCGGTTCAATCCTCTGGATGGAGAAGGCCCCAGGGATACCAATGTAACCGATTACCGATATGCCCTGGTGGAGTCAGATGGAATGGATCTTGAGAAGCAGCATGCCCTTATCCGTGAGCTGGAACTTCCAGTGGCCTGTCTGGTCTATTCCGGAAAAAAGAGCCTG
>CANRXD010000072.1 GCA_947643685.1 uncultured Clostridium sp.
GCCTTTGGGAGTCCCTGGTATAAAGTCACCTCCACAGGAAGCTCTGTATCTGATACCTCCTCCGGAAGGATTCTTGCCTTTACCTCACCGGCGCCGATTTCCGTCAACTCGCAGAGGCAGTTGGTGCCCTTCCCGTCACTTAAAAGAATCCGCTCTCCCGGCTTCATCCGTAAAACATTCTTAATGTGATTCACATCCGGGCCGGTAATAATGGCTTCGGATTCTGTAAAGAATTCTGTTTCCGTAAAAAAATGATACATGTTCTATGACCTTTTATGCGACCTTCATTTCTTCTTAGCTGTGATGGAAACCCATTCTCCCTGCCGTGTGACCTCAAGAATTTCAAAAGCCTCATTGGCGGAAAGGGCGTCCTTTACTGCCTGCTCCTTCATATCAATGATTCCGGAAGTGATGAAAATTCCTCCTTTTTTCATATGAACGGGGACTTCTTTCTGAATCATGATAATGATATCCGCCAGAATATTGGCCACAGCGATATCGTAGCATTCATATCCTGCCGCATCCTGTACGGATTTTTCATCAATAATATTTCCCTGAATCATTCCAAACTTTTCTTTTGGAATATCATTGGCCTTCAGATTTTCATGGACCGCTGTAATCGCATTCTCATCCAGGTCCGTTCCAAACACATATTCTGCCCCCAGTTTCAGGGCCGTAATTCCAAGGATTCCGCTCCCGGTACCAAGATCCAGCACCTTATCGCCGGGCTTTACGTATTTTTCAAGCTGGCGGATGCAAAGCTGCGTAGTCTCATGCTTTCCTGTTCCAAATGCAGTCCCCGGATCAATCTGGATTAACAGCTTGTCCTCGTGCTCTTTGGGAATTTCTTCCCAGGTGGGCTTAATTAAAATATGGTCCACTGTGAAAGGCTTAAAGTACTGCTTCCAGTTATTAATCCAGTCTTTATCCTCTGTCTCGGAGGCCAGAATCGTTCCTTCTCCCACCTCCACATACTGACGAAGCTCCTTGATCCCGGCTTCCACCTCTTTTAAGATGGTCTCTGCATCATCGTCATCATCCAGATAAAAGCTGACCTTTGCAGTTCCGTCATCCGGCGGGAGTTCCGGCAGAATATCAATGAACATTCCCTTAGTCTCGCTTTCCGTAAGTGGTATATTATCTTCAATTTCGATTCCCTGGATTCCGATTTCATCGAACATGCTGCTCAAGTAATCCACAGCCTCCGTAGTGGTTTTAAGAGTAAATTTTTTCCATTTCATAAAATGCCTTTCCTCCTGCTGTTTCTATCATCCAAACACCCCACAGCCGGCCTGCATGGTCTGTTCTATGACCCATGCAGACAAAACCTCATGACATCATATCATAAAATCTCGCCTATGGCAATAAAAAGGAGGCAGGAAATCTGTCTCTGCCCCCGTAAACTGTAACGGTTCAGATACCTCTGAGCCGCTACCAAACTTATCCGATTCCTTTCTGAAGCTCCCGAATTTTCTCCTCAGATAATTTTGTATATCGCCTGATCTTGTCAGGCCCTTCTCCGGCACGAATCATTTCCATGGCTGTCTCCAAAGCCTGTTCCCTTTTTCCCTCTATTTTTCCTTCTATTTTTCCCTGTTTTTCCGCATAATCCATAACTGTGCACATATTAACAGCCCCTTTCTTCGCTTCTCTTAAAATTACGGGTTTGCACTCTTCAAACCGTCTGTCTCTGGAAAATACCCGAAAAAAATCCAAGACCTCTTCCACATGTCTCATTGCCTGTCTGTTATAACGCAGTTCTTCTTCCCGATGCTCCCGGACCGCGCTGAAGTATTCTGCTATGATCCGAAAATCAGAAGTGAACTTCTCCCGTATCTCTTTTGAAAGAAATGCAACATCCACAACATAGATTGCAGGATTGGAAACTGCCGTGCTGTAATATTTCGCATATGGATGCGTTGGATCCAAAGCTGATATTACATCCTTTGGGCCATCCCACTGCTTCATTCCAAAATTCAGCACCAAAGTGAATACAGGATGTCTTTGTTCCCCCAAATCCATCTGTCTCCGGTAGGATGAATAATCATACCCCATGACCCGGAATACCATATCATGATCAACCTGACTCTGATTTTCAATTCCGAAAACAGCCATGGTCGTTTGTCTTTTGTCATACTTCACAACATCTCTCACATGCTCCCGGAGCCTTTCTCCCGCATCCTTATACTGTGAAGCAGTCGGACCGTCAAGGATATCCTCTTCCTTTAACAGACGCTCTCCCTGAAAAATCAGTACATTGATAAGATCTGCAAATACATCCCCATGATCCTCCAGTAATTTTTCGCTTAAGTCCTTCTCTGCCACCTTTTTGTTTTCTCCTCTCTGTTCCCTGATTTCTACGTATAAACAGCAGGAGTCCCATAATTCGATGATGTCCTGCCACTCCCATTACAGGCCATCACCTGTTTTATGTTTTATCTCTTGTATATAAACACATTTTAACACTTCCTGAAGACAGTTTCAAGCAATACCAATCGCAGTGGAATCTCTTTCCGCCGTCCTTCCCGCAGGAAAAGGCTTTCATGCTTTCGCGTGACAAGGCCTTTCCTATAAGATTAAGAAAATTCCCCGGAACAGGCTTCATAATGCCTTTTCCGGGGAATTTTTATTGCCCCATTATAATTTTCACAAAAAGAAGTGCCAATACTACCATAACCACCGGCCGGACAATTTTCTGTCCGTTGTTTAAAACCAGACCGGAGCCAAAGTAGCTGCCTGCCATACAGAACAGGGCGGCTGTGATTCCCAGGGCGTAGTCCACCTTTCCTCCCATAAAAAATGTTCCCAAAGCGGATATATCCGCCGCAAGATTGATGAATTTGGAAATTCCGGCAGCCTCTTTCATTCCCAGTTTCACAATCCCTGTAAACACGAGAATCAGAAAAGTTCCCGTACCCGGCCCATAAAAGCCATCATACATGCCTATGAGCAGAGAGGCGGCCATTCCCACTAACAGGGTTTTCTTCCATGAGACGGCTTCCCCTGTCTCATCCACTCCCATATTTTTATTTCTCAGCACATAAAAAGCCACCACAGGCAGAACCACGATCATCAAAGATTTAATGAGCTTTTCATCTACCCGCAAAGCCAGGCTTGCTCCCCAAAAAGCGCCGATGACAGCCATAATTCCACAGGGCAGCGCCAGTTTCCACCGGATATATTTATTTTTCGCGAACCGGGCCGCAGCTACTATGGCTCCCGGAAAAGAACTCAGTTTTGACGTGCCCAAAATCACATGGACCGGAATTCCCGCCAGCATATAGGCCGGAAAGGAAATCAATCCTCCTCCTCCTGCAATGGAATCCACAAATCCCGCCAGAAATACAAGCGGACATACAATAAAAAAACGTTCCATACTTTTTCTCCCCCGTACTTTCGTCCGCTCCTGTCTTCCGGTCCGAAATCTTCATATAGACGAACGCCGCAAACCTCTTGTCTGCAGTACACAGGCAAGAAGATGCAGGGCTGAACCAGGCGCACTTACTATAAAAGCGCCTGCCCAAACACCTTTAATAACTGCTCCTGGTGGAATGGCTTATCTACAAAACCTTTGGTGCCAATCAACCTGGCTCTTTCAAATGTATCTCCATATGCCAGGGATGAAATCATCACAATCCTGGCATCCGGGTGCTCTTTCAGGATAATCTCCGCCGCGTCCAGCCCGTCCATTCCCTGCATAATAATGTCCATCGTTACCAGATCAGGATTAACCTCAGCATATTGTCTGATGGCATCCTCTCCGCTGCGGCAGTACGCCGCGATCTGATAATCTGTACCCGCCAGAACATCCTCCAGCTGAACCCTGACTAACCTTGAATCATCCACTACCATAATTCGCTTGCTCATCTGATATACCCCTTTCCGTCATTCCTGTTCTGAATCAGCCCCGTCCGTATGGGAACAGGGCACATGATGAATCAGCTGTGCGCCCTCACGGTACACGTCAGAATAGGTGAGTACAAATTGTACCTCCTGTCCCTCCGGCTCATAGCGTCCATGATAAAACATGGGCGGACCAAAATGGGCCGAAATCTGTGTGGCCTGAAACATTGCTCCCGCAATTTTACCACACAGCACATTGAAATACTCTTTGGAAAATTCCTCCAGATCTTCAGAATTAACTTCATCCTCATGAAAAGAATTGCGGGCCATGCGGATAAGCAGACTGGTATCGGCACAAAGAGTCAGGCTGGTGCTGAAACCTTTGTCAAACGTAATATGAACCGTACAGAGATCCTCTCCCAGCGGCTGCTCTCCCTGATTCAGGCGTACGCCGGCGGTCTGCTCTGTCACATTTTGAAGCGCCTGATCCAGTATCTGCTCCAGTTTTTCCTTTGTTAACACAGTATTCATAGGGCGCCTCCTTTACAATTGCTCATGGTCACTCTCTCCGGGTGCTAAAATCCGCCGGACACGCACAAGCAGGTCATCCGGTTCAAAGGGCTTCAGGACATAATCGTGTATCCCCAGTTCAATGCATTTCATAACAGACTGCTTATCTTCCATGGCAGTCAGCATAATAACCGGAATATCAGCCCGCTCCTCCATGGTTCGAATATCACGCAGAATATCAAAACCATCCCTGACCGGCATCCGGATATCCAGAAGAATCAGGTCAGGTTTATTTTCCTTCAGATATTTCATAGCCCGCGCACCGGAACTCATTGCGATCACATCATAATGTTTCCCCAGTACATCTTCAATTCTCGACAAAATAAATGCCGCATCATCCACTGCTAAAATACACTTTTTATTACTCTCTGTAAATGGCTCCGTCATTCCTGTTCCTCCTGCTTTTTTAAACTGCTCAGAAGTTGATTCAACAGCATTTCGGCGTTGTCATCTTCATATAGTTTCAGCTGCTCCTGAATTTCCCTGAGACTATCCATTCTATCCTGCGGCATCTCGTGTCGCAGAATATCTGTCAGGATCTCTGCACACTTCTGCGACCTGAAATTTTCCAATTCCTTCAGAGCCTCGCCTGCCCGCTGCGCCAATTCCTGCACGGATAAGGCGGGCTGCTTCTCCTCCTGTGGTTCCTCCTTTTGCCGTTGTTCCAGAACCTGTCCGATCTTCCCCAGCAACTTCTCATATGCCTCCAGAAGCAGGGGAAGCTGTTGTTCAATCAGCGTTTTGTCCCCCCGTGCTGCGGCGTTCTCCTGAGCGCGGGCCATATCAGAAACACCGACAGCACCAATATTGGCCGAAGCACTTTTGAGCGCATGCACCTCTGTCCGGTAGTCCGAAAGGCTCGTATCAGCAAGTCTCTGCAAAAGCCCGATTTTACGCCGGCCGTCTTTATAATAAAGCTCCAAAAGCCCGGCAAACCCCGCCTCATTGCCGGAATAGTACCGCATTGCAACGTTCATATCAATCCCTTCAATCCGAAACGCATTCGGATCCAGGGTTTCGCGCTTCTCTCCGCCGCCTCCGGTGTGCCTGCGCTCCTCCGGAACCCAGCGCATCAGAAGCTGCCCAAGGGCTTTCCGGTCCAGCGGCTTGGCAATAAAATCCTGAAAGCCCTTATCCAGAAACCGCTGCCGCATTCCCTCCATAGCATTGGCAGTCAGGGCAATAATGGCAGGCGCGGTTCCATTCTCGCCGCAGTCCCTCCGAATAATTTCTGCCGCCTCAATGCCGTCCATCATCGGCATCATATGATCCATAAAAATGATGTCATACCGTTTCTTTCGTACCAGTTCAATAGCCTCCGGCCCGCTTTCCGCCTCATCCAGATCAAAAGCATAGCTTTTCAGGAAGCTCCTGGCGACCTTGCGGTTGATCACATTATCATCCACGATCAAAACCTTCACGTCAGGACCGGTAAAAGTTTCAATGGCTTCCAAATCGTTCTGAGAGATTTCCGGGACCTCCGCAATGGGGCGCCGGTCCACAATTTTCTGGGGAATGGTGATAGTAAATGCGGTTCCCTGTCCGTAAACACTTTCCACGTTAATGCCACCGCCCATTAACTCCACTAAATGCCTGACAATCGCCAGGCCCAGGCCAGTGCCCTCCACGCTCCGGTTGCGTTTGGAGTCCACCTGACGGAAATCCTCGAAAATCTTTCCCATATCTTCCTGCCGGATACCACAGCCGGTATCCTCCACACGGAAGGTAAGGATTTCCTCATCTTCATGTTCACCGGGCCTGCCGGTAACACTGGCCTTCACATAGCCCTCTTTCGTGAATTTGATGGCGTTATTGAGAATATTGATAAGAATCTGCTTAATCCGCCCATCATCCCCGTTATAGCGACAGGGAATGGTTTCATCGCACTCGTATTTCATAATAAGTCCGCGCTTGGAAGCAGCCATGTCCATCATACCCACTACCTCGCTTACAACATCCTTCAGGGAATAGTCTGTGGATACCAGCTCCATCTTTCCGGCCTCCACCTTGGACAGATCCAGAATATCGTTGATGATGGCCAGAAGATTTTTGGCGGCAGACTGCACATCCCTGGCGTAATTGCGGATAGAAGGGTCCCTGCACTCCTCCATAATGATATCATTCATTCCGATAATGGCATTCATGGGAGTACGGATCTCATGGGACATATTGGCCAGAAATTCACTTTTTGCGATATTCGCCTTTTCAGCCTGCTGCCGCACCCGTTTGATCTCGTTGATGTAGGCTTTGATGTCAGTCATATCCAGCACAAGGATAACGCAGCCCTGTCTGCGGCCGCTTTCATCTATGATCTGCTTGCTGTGGCACTCATAACTCTGTCCGTTGATGGAAAAGCTCCATGGAATACTTTCATTGAGCATTTCCTCCCGGAAATCCTCCACAACCCGGATATTTTCGCCCGGCTTGTGTTCAGGCAGACTGGTGAAAATGCGGGCGGCAGCCCTGTTGTAACTGACAAGCCTGTCATGGTCATCCAGAGCAATCACACCGTCTCCCAGGCTCTCCAGCACCTTCTCCGCCGCCAGATGCCGGAAATCGTAGTTGCGGCGGCTCCACACAACGATTACCACCATAGACATGGAAACGGCGAAGGTTACCGGAGTAAGATCACAGACCACTACAAGTTTAACTATGTAAATCACCAACAGAATCACAGGCAGGGTGGTGATAACAAGAATCGTCTGATACTGGCGGCTGACCTGCTGGTCTGCACGCAGCCGGATTGCCCGTGCCAGAGTGTATATGGACAACATACAGGGAATGATAACGCGGGTGAACAGAGACAAAGCGTACAGGGGCCCGTAAGTGATACTGACATAGTGAAAGCCATCCTGCGTAGACAACCATTGAAATTCGTGGTAAAAAATGCCGTTCCAGTTAAAGATCGCCAAAAACAGAGTCAGAAAATTGATGATACCCAGGGCTGCCAGCAGCTTTTTCGGCGGACTCGCGTAACAATAAGTATAAATGAACCAGCAATAGCACAGCGGGGCAAAGATCGACCCGACATTTTCTACTGTCACCGCTGCCACAGCCACCTCCACAGTGGGTGCAGTCAGTT
>CANRXD010000073.1 GCA_947643685.1 uncultured Clostridium sp.
ATTTTAACCTATAAGGAATAGGCGGCGGGGAAAAGGAGGAGAAAGGCATGGGGCTTACCCTGGTAACCGGAGGATCTGGTTCCGGAAAAACAGAATTTATATATAAAAAAATCATTGACTGGTCCATAAAGGAAGAAGGACGGCAGTTTTTTGTGATCGTGCCGGAGCAGAGCACCATGCAGGCGCAGAAGGATATTGTGAGGCTCCACCCCCGCCACGGCACCATGAACATAGACATTGTAAGCTTTGAGCGTCTGGCATACCGGATCTTTTCGGAGCTGTCCCTTCCTCAGCCGGAAATTCTGGATGATACGGGAAAAACCATGGTCTTAAGGAAACTGGCGGGAGAAAAGCGCAACCAGTTAATTTTGTTTGCATCCCATTTAAGTCAGGCGGGCTTCATTGATGAAGTGAAGTCTATGCTGTCGGAGTTTTATCAGTATGGTGTTACGCCGGATGGTTTAAAAGGGCAGATGAAAACAGATACCATGAGCCAGGTGTTAAAAAGGAAGCTGGAGGATATGAGCGTTCTTTATGAGGCATTTCAGAGCTTTACGAAAGAACGTTATATTACTATGGAGGAGCTTTTGGATGCACTGTGTGAATCTGTGGAGCGTTCTGCGCTTTTAAGGGACAGTGTTCTGGTTCTGGACGGATATACTGGTTTTACTCCTGTTCAGTACCGGCTTGTGGGGCTTCTTCTTAAGATGTGTAAAGAGATGTATGTAACAGTGACAGCTACGGACGGCGTGGATCTTTCCGGTCCTGGTTCGGAAGCGGATCTTTTTGACATGAGCCGGAAAATGGCGTGGAAGCTTAAGGCTTTGGCCGGGAAAATGGGAGTTTCTGTATCCTGTGACATTTCCTTAAAAGCCAGCCCGTTGCCGCGTTTTCTGAAGAATCCGGCCCTGGACTGCCTGGAAAGAACTGTGTTTCGATATCCATATACACCGTACAGGAAAGATGCCGGCGGAATCCGATTTGTCCAGGCGGAAAATCCCGCCGATGAGGTGGAGGGAGTGGTGAATCAGATCCAGATTCTGATTCAGACAAAGGGATACCGTTACCGGGATGTGGCTCTGGTCTGCGGAGATTTGCCGGGGTATGCCAGAGAGATCACCCATCAGTTCGAGGAAAATAAAATTCCGCTGTTCCTGGACGAAAAAAGAGATGTGTCGGGGAACCCTCTGATCCGGTTAATAAAGGGGTGTCTGGAAATCATAAAATCAGGCTTTGACTATGAAAGCATGTTTCAGTATCTGAGAACCGGGCTGGTGACGGAGGACAGGGAAAAAACAGACCGCCTGGAAACCTATGTGCGGTCCATGGGAATCCGGGGATTTAAAAACTGGGATAAGACATGGGAGAAGACCTGTGAGGGCGGAAGCAGGATGAATCTTCTGGAATTAAATCAGTTCCGGGAGGAGATTCTGGCTCCTTTAAAGGAATGGAAGGAAAAGGCAGGAGACCGGGGCGTTTCCATCGGTGACATGACAAAGGCTCTTACGGATCTTCTTGTCACGCTGGAGGCTGAGAGGAAGTTAAAGGAAAAAAGCAGGTGGTTTGCCGAACGGGGAATGGAACGGGAGGCCAGAGAGTATGAGGAAATTTATGGCCTGGTCATGGAGCTGTTTGAGAGGCTTTATGAACTTTTAGGAGAAGAGGTCGTTTCCAAACGGGAATATCTGGATATTTTAAACGCAGGCTTTGGAGAGCTTAAGGTGGGAATGATTCCCGCAGGGGCAGACCGGGTGGTGGCAGGAGATTTAAAGCGAACCAGGTTATCTGGTATCCGCGCTCTGTTTTTCCTTGGCGTCAATGAGGGAATTGTTCCCGCGGATACGGGAAAGGGAGGAATTTTAACAGATCAGGAAAGGGAGGTTTTAAAGAGAAACTCCATGGAGCTGGCCCCCACAGCCCGGGAAGAGGGGTTTATGCAGCGGTTTTATCTGTATCTGACCATGACAAAGCCCTCAGAGCTTCTCAGCCTGTCCTGGAGTACCCTTTCTTCTGAGGGAAAGACCATGCGGCCTTCCAGCCTCATTGGAAACTTAAGGAAACGTTTCCCCGGAGTTCCCGTATGCTCGGCTGCCCGGGAGAGAGACCCGGAAATCCATATAAATGCGGCGAGGAAAGCGGTAATTTCCTGGCTTCAGGATCCGGAGAACCTGGAACGGGATCCGAAGACGGGGGCTCTTTACAGCTGGCTTTTTGGAAAGGGAAATATGGCCGGGGAGATGGAGCGGCTTGGAGAGGCCTGCGTCTATTCTTATGAAGAAAAGGGGATTGGCCGGGAGGCGGCCAGGGCCCTTTATGGTCAGCTTCTCAATGGTAGCGTCACCAGAATGGAGGGGTATGCCGCCTGTGCTTTTGCCCACTTTTTAAGTCATGGACTGGAGCTTAAAAGAAGACGGGAATATGAGCTGGATTTTTCTGATATGGGCAATTTATTCCACCGCTCCATTGATCTTTTTTTCCATCAGGTAAAGGAGCAGGGAAGGGACTTCAGGGCAATCGGAGATTCTGAGCGCAGGTCTATGGTGAAGGCCTGTGTGGAGCAGGTCTCCCTGGAATACAGAAATACCATCATGAAGAGCTCTGCCAGGAATCATTATCTGGAGCGGAAGGTGGAGCGGATTGCCGACAGGACCGTGCGGGCTTTGATTCACCAGATAAAAAAGGGAGATTTTGAGCCGCAGGGCTTTGAAGTGGATGTGAGTACCAGGATTCCCTTAAAGGGCAGCGAAGCGCTGAACTTAAGGGGAAGAATTGACAGGATGGATGTGTTTGAGGACCAGGATAAAGTTTATGTAAAAATCATGGACTATAAATCGGGCAGCACTTCTTTTGATCTTTCCCTGCTATATCATGGCCTGCAGCTCCAGCTGGTGGTCTATATGGATGCGGCTTTAAAACTGGAACAGAGACGCCATCCGGGAAAGGAAGCAGTTCCCGCCGGAATTTTCTATTATCATATTGAGGATCCGATGATTGACAGACAGAAAGACATGTCGCCGGAGGAAATCGAGTCTGAAATTTTGAAAAAGCTTCGTATGGATGGCCTGGTAAACAGCAGTCTGGATGTGATTAAGCACATGGACAGGGAAATCGAAAAGGAGTCGGATGTGATTCCTGTTGCATTAAAGGACGGCCTCATACAGGAATCCCGGTCTTCTGTCGCCGGAGGAAAGCGGTTTGCCCATTTGACGGATTTTGTAAATGAGAGCCTAAAGAACATGGGAGAGGAAATCATGGAAGGGAAAACGGCAGTGAATCCCTATAAACAGGGAAACAGGACTGCCTGTGATTACTGTCCCTACCACAGTGTCTGCGGCTTCGATTTAAAGACTGCGGGGTTTGGCTTCAGGAAATTCCGGCCCATGAAGGCGGAGGAAATCTGGAAAGAGATCGAGCCGGAGGAGGAGGAGAAGAGCTGGGAAGAAGGAACGAGCGGGGCGGCAGGAAAGGGTGAAAAAGGAACGGGCAGGGCGGCAGGAAAAGGCGAAAAAGAAGTGAGCGGGGCGGCGGGAAAGCGAGAAGAAAACAGTGAGAAAGCAGGAAAGAACAAGGGAGGTGAGGCGTGTGGCTCTCGTACAGTGGACCAGGGAACAAATGCAGGTCATTGAGACCAGGGACCGGAATCTTCTGGTGTCGGCGGCGGCCGGAAGCGGAAAAACGGCGGTTTTGGTGGAGCGTATTATCCGGATGGTGACAGATCAGGATCATCCGGTGGACATTGATAAGCTTTTGGTCATGACCTTTACCAATGCCGCTGCCTCCGAGATGCGGGAACGAATTGGAGATGCCCTGGAGAGGCGCCTGGAGGAATGCCCGGGGGATACAAATTTAGAGCGGCAGACGACCCTGATTCACCATGCGAAAATCACCACCATTGACAGCTTTTGCCTGAAGCTTCTGCGGGAGCATTTCAATGAACTGGACATTGATCCCGGATTCCGGATTGGAGATGAGGGAGAGCTTAAGCTTTTGCAGGCTGACGTGATGAAAGCGCTTCTGGAGGAGTATTATGAAAGAGAGGACGAACGGTTTTTAAGCTTTGTGGATGCTTATGCTCTTGGAAGGGCTGACGGCGGTCTGGAAGACTATATTTTGCAGGTGTGGCACTTTTCTCAGAGCAATCCCTGGCCCGGGGAATGGATTTCAAGATGCAGGGAAGAGCTATATTTAGAAGAAGGCGGGGATCCGAAGGCTCTTGACGGGACGGAATGGATGAGGTACCTGATTCAGGATGTAAAGAAACAGGCATCTGAGTTTTCTGAGCAGCTCTATGAGGCTCTTGAGCTTGCGGAAAGTGAAGATGGTCCGTCTGCCTACATCCCGGTTCTGGCTGAGGACATGAAAAACATGGAGCGTCTGGCTTTTGCAGACACCTATGAGGAGATTTACGGGCTTCTGTCGGAAATTTCCTTTGGCCGTCTGGCGGCGGTGCGGGGAAAACAGGTTTCGGCGGAAAAAAAGGAGAAGGCCGCCGGAATCAGAAACCGGGTGAAGGATGCTGTGAAGAAAATGAAGGCCCTGTATGCGCCGGGAACCATGGAACAGATGTATGAGGATCTGATGGCAAGCCGGGAGCCGGTTTTCATGCTTTTGGAGCTGGCATCCGAGTTTGCGGCAAGATATCAGGAGGCAAAAGAGGAAAAGAATCTGGTGGATTTTGGTGATCTGGAGCACTTTGCCCTGGACATTCTCACAGGAGGTTCCAAAGATCACGGGCCGGGCCCGGTGGCAGATGAACTTTCTAAAGAGTATGAGGAAATCCTGGTGGATGAGTACCAGGACAGCAATGAGGTACAGGAGACTCTCATTCGTCTTCTTTCCAGGGAACGGTTTGGAACTCCCAATGTGTTTATGGTAGGGGACGTGAAGCAGAGCATTTATAAATTCCGGCTGGCAAAGCCGGAGCTGTTTCTGGAAAAGTATGAGACCTATAAAAAGGAAGAAGGGCTGTACCAGAAAATTGAGCTTCACAAAAACTTCCGGAGCCGTCCGGAGGTGCTTTCGGGAATCAATGATGTGTTTTACAGCATCATGACAAAAAATCTGGGAGATATTCAATATACCGAGGATACCGCCCTTCATCCGGGGGCCGGATATCCTGAGGTTTTAACAGCCGGTCAGGCCAGAACGGAAGTCCTTTTGCTAAACACCGGGGAGGAACGTTTCCTTTCCATGGATGAGGAGCGGGCTGACTATACGGCCAGAGAGGCGGAGGCCAGGCTCATTGCCGCAAAAATTAAGAAAATGACAGATCCGGAGACGGGAATGAAGATATGGAACGGGAAAAAGGCGCAGTATGAGCCCCTTAAGAAAAAAGATATTGTGATTCTTTTAAGGAGCTTAAGCGGCTGGGCGGAGGAATTTTTAAGCGTTTTAAGCGCCGAGGGAATCCCAGCTTTTGCCGAATCCCGGACCGGGTACTTTACGGCGGTGGAAGTGGAAACCGTTCTCAATATGCTGGCTCTCATTGACAATCCCATGCAGGACATTCCGCTGGTGGGAGTATTAAAGTCTCCCATAGCCGGACTTTCCGACAGGGAGCTTTCTATGGTTATGGCAGAGTTTAAGCAGTGTGCGGATAAGGGCCAGGATATGGGATTTTACGGAGCGGTGAAGCTGTATTTGGAGCGATACGGATGCTGGCCGGAGAAAGAAGGGCCGGCGGAGTCCGGGGGAACCGGGTACGAAGCGGAGGGAGAAAGAACGACAGAGCCTGGGACCGCCGGATACGAAGGCGCTGCAAACGGGCCTGCTGTAAACGAAACGGCCAGGAAATTAAGCCGGTTCTGGGAACTTCTTTCTGTGCTTCGCCGGGAAGCGGAATACCTTCCGGTTCACCGTCTTTTATACCGGGTGTTTGAACTGACCGGATATTATGATTATGTTTCCGCTATGCCTGCGGGAAAGGTGCGCCAGGCCAATTTGAATATGCTGGTGGAAAAAGCCGCCGCCTTTGAACGGACCAGTTACCAGAGCCTTTTTGATTTTATCCGATATATTGAAAAACTGAAAAAATACAGCACCGATTTCGGTGAGGCTGCAAGGGCCGGGGAGGGCGACGATACGGTGCGGATCATGAGCATTCACAAAAGCAAGGGCCTGGAATTTCCTGTGGTGTTTCTGGCCGGAGCGGGAAAAGCTTTCAACAGACAGGACTCCCGCGGAAAAATTCTCATCGATGAGACGCTTGGAGTAGCCACGGATTATCTCGATGTAAAACAGAGAACAAAATCCCCCACATTAAAGAAAAACGTGCTGGCAAGAAAGATGAATCTGGAGAGTATGGGAGAGGAGTTAAGAATCCTTTATGTGGCCATGACCAGAGCAAAAGAAAAGCTTGTCATCACGGCGGCCGACAAATACCTGGAAAATAAGCTGGAGAAATGGGGGAAGCTCCCCGGGCAGAAGAATCTTCCGTTCACCTATTTAAGCGCGGCCTCGTCTTATCTGGACTGGGTTTTAATGGCTTCGGGAAATGCCAGGGACTCCATATCCATCCGGACTGTGCCTGTGGAGGAGCTTTTGAAAGAGGAGACGAAAAGCCAACTGAAAAAGACGGGGATCCATTTGTTTCTTCGGGAGCTCCGGGAGGAAGGAAAAGCGAGAAATTTTGAAAGGCTTAATAAAAAACTTCGTTTTTCCTATCCCCATGAGGCGGATATTGGGCTTCATGCAAAAATGTCCGTATCGGAACTTAAAGAGAGGGGACAATTTGTGGACGACAGCGAAAGCGACTTTCTCCCGACGCTCCCTGCGTTTTTGAAGGAAGGAGAGCAGAAGGAAGAAAAAAAGAAGGGCGGTGCCTTTGGAGGCACTTTCCGCGGAACAGCCTATCACCGCGTGCTGGAGCTGCTCTCTTTTAAGGAAATTACTTCCATGGAAGAGATGAAGCGCCAGCTTTCCCGGATGAAAAAAGAAGAACGGATGGATGCACAGGCACTGTCCCTGGTATCCGCCGGCGCACTGTGGAAATTCTTTTCCGCCCCCATTGCCCAGCGGATGCGAAAGGCGGACAAAGAAGGAAGGCTTCATAAGGAAAGCCAGTTTGTCATGGGAATTCCGGCAAGGCTTATGGACGAGGCGGATTCCGACGAGCTGGTGTTAATTCAGGGCATCATAGACGCCTGGTTTGAGGAGGACGATGGAATCGTTCTGGTGGACTATAAAACAGACCGGGTTCAGGAAGGGGAGGAAGCTGTTTTGCTGGACCGCTACCGCCTCCAGATGATTTACTATGGACAGGCCTTAAAACAGATTACAGGGAAGCCGGTGAAGGAATCGGTGATTTATTCTCTGGCGCTTCAAAAAGAAATTTTGGTGGGATAAAAAATCAAGGCAGTCGTAAAATTCATCTTTTCCACAATGTATAGACGAAATCTGTTGGATTCCCGGTCTGTATTGGTAACAGTTCAGCCTTGTATCC
>CANRXD010000074.1 GCA_947643685.1 uncultured Clostridium sp.
CTTACTTATTATGCCTGCGGAAACTGGAAGAACAAAGGAAGTGCAGTCTGCCACAGCAACATGATCAGGGTAGAAAAGGCAAACAGCGTTGTCTATCAGCGCATTGAAGAGATCTTGAATGATGACAAAGTATTCCATGAAGTCCTTTCCCGGGTAAACCGGGAGCACAGTATACTGAAAAAGAACGCTTTCCGGGAGCAGAACATTCAAGAGAAGGAGCGGGAAAGGCTGACAAAACGCATGACAAAGAACCATGAAGCCTATGAGGATGGGTTGATTACCAAAGAAGAATTTCTGAACCGTAAAAATGAATTGAACCAGCAGATGGAGCAAGTCATGGAGCGCACCACCGAAAACCGTCTCATTATATTGGAGGAAGAAAGAAGAGAAGTACCTAAAGAAGCTGTCCGGGCTATCCTGCAGAATTTCAGCATGGCCTTATCCAGTGACATAGACCATACCATCCGCAAAAGGCTACTGCATCTGTTGATTAAAGAAATAACCGTAGACAAGAACAGGAACATAGATTCTATCAAAATAAGGCTATCAGATGATTTGATAAGGTTCTTACAGAATAACGGCGACACACCTCCAGACGGTGCGCCGTCTGTTTTTATGTTCCGGGAATTTGGAATCAAATCACTGGAACTGGAACTTGTGATATAGAAAATTCTTGATACCAAAATAAGGAAGAGGACAAAAGGAATGAAAAATAATCTGAATCAATACATAGCAACGGAATACGAAAAGCTAAATTCAGAGGTGGAGCAGAGAGAGTTTGTGGAAAAGATACGGTTTCTGATGATGGCAAAGGATAAAGACTTTTCTGATTACTATTCCAACCGCAATCTAACAAAAACGGAATTCTATTCGGTTATGGATACTCTCTATGGGCTGAACAATCTCTGGATGCTGTCAGGATTTATCCGTCAGAACAGGCAAGTCCTGTTTCAGGAAGTCCAAAACAGCATGAATGGCCTGAAAAGTCCGGATTTCACGGAAACCTGCAGATTCGGGAAGGACACCATGCTGTCAAGGATGTTCCAGGTCATGGAAAGATTTCACTTAAACAGCTGTTGTGTCGCAGAGGATACGGGTTTGGATAATACGGTAACCACCCAGAGGATGAAAGCGCACTCATTCACAGCCAGAAGCGGAAGAACTGTGCCGCAGATTATCTTGCAGGGGAACTGGGTAAAACAGTGAAGCTTTGAGGTTGGGTGTAATGTTTCCGTAGAGTGCTACCAGAATAAGCTTGTTATTTTGAAAGATTACTGAAGAATAAAATGTCGGAAGACAGGTTCTGTGCGTATTGTAATTGGCCAAAAGTCCGTGTATAATAGGAGTAGAAGATAGTAAGACTGTGAGACATACAGAGTTTTTCCGGCGATAATTTTTAAAGAAAGCAGGTAGATAAATGGGAGACATGGAAACAAAGCAGACAAACTGGGAAGACCTAAGTATATCCAATGATTTCCTGTTTGGAAAGGTCATGCAGAATCCGGAGTTGTGCAAGGAATTACTGCAGCGGATTCTCCCTGACTTGAAGATTGACTGAATAGAGTATCCGGAATTGCAGAAAAGTATCAATGTAGATATGGATGCCCATAGTGTCAGACTGGATGTGTATGTAAAGGACGACAGGGAGACTGTTTACGACATAGAAATGCAGGTCAGCGATACAAAGGAATTGCCTAAGAGAAGCAGATATTATCAGGGAATGATAGACATTCAGCTTGTTGATGCAGGACAGCATTACAAAAAGCTGAACAAAAGTTACATCATTTTTATCTGTCCGTTTGATTTATATGGGAAAGGGCGGCATATTTATACCTTTGAAAATATCTGTAAGGAAGACAATAGTATTTCCATGGGAGACGAAGCGGTAAAGATATTTCTGAATGCAGACGGAACAATGGATGATGTCAGCAGGGAATTAAAGGCATTTCTGGACTATGTGGCAGGTCAGAAGCCGGAGGATTCCTATGTTGAAAAATTGGAAGAAGCTGTGCAGGAAGCAAAGAAAAACAGGGAATGGAGGCATGAGTATATGACTTTATTGATGAGAGACCAGGAGAATGTGGAAAAAGGCAAGGAGTATGGCGAAGAACTGATGCTTTCTTTAATACAAAAACTGCTGGCAGATAAACGTTTTACTGAAATAGAAAGAATGAAAGATGATAAAGATTATCGCCTGATATTATATAGAGAATATCATATAATTTAAGGGCAGGACATGACAGGGCAGAGCATTTACAAGTGTTCTGCCTTGTTTGACAGAATAATACAGGGCTATTTTTCGCACTTGGATATGTTATGGAGAACCATATCACAAGTAAGTACGAAATTATGTGGAATTGCAGAAGAAAACAAGATCAGTGAAAAGCGATTGCTTTTTGCCGGTCTTTTTTTCGTTGTCATAAACCTGTCCGGAAAACATATATTGGGGATAAAGGAGTGTGAAAGATATGGAGGCAGCCAGGCTTAAGGATATTTTTAAGAAGGCAGTGCCGGAGATAAAGCGGGTACAGGAAATTCGGGTTCGGGCCGGGAAACCGGTGTTTGTCTTCATGGACGGCCAGGAGTTTTTTCTATTGGAGAAGGGGCTCCTGGAAAGATGGGGAGGCACGGAGCAAAGGGATGCGGTAATAGCTGACCAGACGCTTATTAAAGAGATTCTTGGGATTTTCTCCAGACATTCGCTGTACGCCTTCGAGGATGAAGTGCGTCAGGGGTTTTTAACCATCGAAGGAGGGCATCGGGTGGGAATTTCCGGAAAAACGGTACTGGAGGGACAGCGGATAAGAACCATCAAAGATATTTCGGGACTAAATATCCGTCTGGCACATCAGAAGATTGGCTGTGCGGACCGTATTTTACCGTTTTTGTATGAAAATGGCTGTCTGAAAAACACATTGGTCCTTTCTCCTCCGGGTGCGGGAAAAACCACTCTCCTGAGAGATGCGGTGAGGCAGATTTCCAATGGGAACGTATATGGAGAGGGGATGGAGGTGTCCGTGGTGGACGAGCGGTCAGAAATTGGGGCAAGCTTTAAAGGAATTCCTCAATGTGATCTGGGAATACGGACCGATGTGATGGATGCCTGTCCAAAAGCTTTGGGAATGCTTATGATGATACGGTCCATGGCCCCCCGGGTGGTAGCTGTGGACGAGATTGGGACCCGGGAGGATCTGGAGGCCCTCAGGGATGTGATGAACTGCGGATGCAGAATTCTTGCCACAGTCCATGGAAACCAGGTGGAGGATCTGGCGGGGAAACCTGTGCTTTCTGAAATGGCAAGGGAAAAGATGTTTGACCGGTATGTGGTTCTTACAAGGACTCCCGGGCCGGGAACCGTAACCGGTATCTATAATGGAGAATTTATGAGACTGTGGCCTGAGAATTAGCGGCCGGAGATGAAAGAGGAGAGGAGCAAGGAGTGCTCACAAGAAGCCAGGGAGGCGAAAGCATGAAATATATGGGGATTTTAATTATGGCCGGAGCAGTGACTGGCGGGGGATTTCTGGCCGCAGACAGATGGAAGGAAAGGCTCAGGGTTCTTCTTTTGTTCCGGCAGATGATTTTTTATCTGAAAGGGCAGATTCTGTATTCCAACGCCACCCTGCCGGAGGCGCTTTCGGAGGTGGGAAAGCGGTTTGCCGATGGCAGGGAGGGAGCAGATAAAGAGCCGGGGCTCTTTTTCCTCCGGGTATTCCGGCGTATGGAGGAGGAAGGGGGCACGCCTTTTTTCACCATCTGGAAGGAGGAGATGGAGAAATTTCCGCTGGAGTTTCCCATGGATAAGGCAGACAGGCAGAATCTTTCTGCTTTGGGAGAGAATCTTGGGTATGCAGACCGGGATATGCAGGAGAGAACACTCCTTTTTTATCTGGAGCAGACCGATGATTCCATTGGCTTTTTAAAAAAAGAAATGGAAACCAGAACGAAGCTGTACCGGTGTCTGGGAATGGCGGCCGGACTATTTTTGATGGTGGTCATGGCATAGGAGGAGGAAATGGGTGTAAATCTGATTTTTAAAATTGCGGCAGTTGGAATTCTGGTTTCGGTGATCTGTCAGGTACTGAAACACAGCGGCAGAGAGGACCAGGCTTTTCTCACAAGCCTTGCAGGCCTGGTTCTGGTACTGTTTTGGATTGTTCCCTACATATATGAGTTATTTGAAACCATAAAAAACCTGTTTGCTTTATGACGGGAGGACTTGTTTATGACAATTGTGCAGGCGGCTGTGCTGGGAATCGCGGCAGTTGCTTTGGCGGTGCAGTTAAAGCCCTTAAAGCAGGAGTATTCCATCTACCTGATTCTGACGGCCGGCATTGTGATTGCATTCCTGGGTATGTCACGGCTGGAGTTGATTCTTGAGACGGCCAAAACCATTGGAAGCTATATAAACGTGAAAAATGTCTATCTTGGTACTCTTCTCAAAATGGTAGGAATCACTTATATAGCGGAATTTGCCTCAGGGATCTGTAAGGACGCGGGGTTTTCTGCTCTGGGAACCCAGGTGGAGATGTTTGGGAAACTGTCAATTCTGGCTGTCAGTGCTCCGGTGCTGCTGGCCTTGCTGGAAACATTGCAGGTATTCGTGGGATGAGAGGAAAATGGTTTGCATGGACGGCCGTACTGATCCTGGGATTCTTTATTTTTTGCCCTGAAACGGCAGCCGGAGCCTGGGAAGAGGAAAATGAGATCTGGGATGATTTTGACACCGGAGAAATTCAAAAATTTCTGGACACCATGGCAGGGGATGGAACCGGGGAAATTTCCTTTCAGGATCTGATGAAGCGGCTGGCATCAGGCGATCTTGCAGGGGTTCTGGCACAGGCGGCGGGGGAAGTAAAGAGGACCCTGTTTCAGGAAATCGGTACCAATATGAAGCTCATGGGACAGATCATAGTGCTGGCTTTTATCGGAGCAATTTTTTCCAATTTTTCAGGAATTTTCGGTTCCGGCCATGTGTCAGAAACAGGGTTTTATGTGGTGTATCTTTTGACCATGACCATGCTTGCGGCCAGCTTTTTTGCCAGTATCACTGTTGCGGACTCCATTTCCAGGGATATTCTGGAATTCATGCGGGTACTGCTTCCGGCTTATTTTATCGCAGTGGCTATGGCAGGCGGGGCTTTCACTTCATCCGCCATGTGCAGTTTCACTTTCGGAGCCATCGGGGTGGTACAGGCTGTGGTTTCAGGAATCCTTCTTCCGCTAATGCGTGTCTACATGATGCTGGTACTGGCAGGGAATCTTTATAAGGAGGACATGATTTCCAGAATGACGGAACTTTTAAGACAGGGAATTTTGTGGACGGTAAAAACCCTGTTTGGTATTGTGGTGGGATTTCATGTGATCCAGGGACTGGTATTGCCGCAGGCGGACGCCTTAAAGAACGCCTCTGCCATGCGCCTGGCACAGATGATTCCTGGGATTGGAGCCGGTGCAGGAGCTGTATCCCAGATTGTTATGGGGTCCGGAATACTTATAAAGAACACAGCAGGGGCGGCGGCTGTGGTGATTCTTATTTTTATGACAGCGATTCCGATGCTAAAGCTGTTTGTATTGATGCTTCTATATTATATGGCGGCAGCTGTTATGCAGCCGGTCTGTGATAAAAGGCTGGTCTCATGTATAACAGAGGTGGCTGAGGGGCATGGGATTCTGCTTAAAATGGTGGGGTATTCCCTGGCATTATTTACAGTGACCATTGCCATTCTCTGCATTTCCACCAATGCTGCCTGGTATGCGGGGTGAGGGACATGGAAGAAATATATGACTGGATTGGCAGCCTGGTTTTTTATCTGATTCTGATGACCATGATTTTGTCTCTGCTTCCGAATAAGAAGTATGAAAAATATCTGCGGCTGTTTACGGGTATGATTTTCATTTTGCTGGTATTCGGGCCTTTTGCCGATTTGTCCGGTCTGGAAGCGCGGATGGCAGGAATTTTTGAGAGGCTGACGTTTCAGAATGATGCCAGGCTTTTGAAGAAGGAGATTGAGGATGCGGACGGAAAGAGGATTTCCAAGTTGATTGACGGCTACCGGGAGATGGTGGAAACCGATTTAAGAACCATGGCCGAGGGGATTTCCGTGGAATGCATAAGCGTACAGGCGGTGCTGGATACAGACATGGAGAACGGAGAGTTTGGGAGGCTCATGGAAGTAAAGATGCAGGTGGGTATCCCCGATCTTCCAAAGGATAAGAATCGCAGACTTTCGGCCAACAGGGAAATAGGGAATCTGAAAAAGAAGATAGGAGAGTATTATGGACTGGAAGAAGGAAAAATTACAATCAATCTGGAAGCTCAATAAAGAAAAACTGATTTTTCTGTTTTGCTCGGGGCTTTTACTTTTTATTCTTTCCATGCCGAATGGAGATATGAAAGATTCTGAAGAGACAGGAAACCTGTCTCCACAGGCCGTGTTTCCAGAAAGTGTCCAGGGAAACTATGGAGGGATTTCCGACGGACAGGAGGCAGGGGGAGGGAGCACGATGTCCAGAGTCACTTCTTCAGGCAGCGCGGGCGGTATGGAGACTTATGAAGCGGAACTGGAAAAGAGAATCTGCTCTATCCTTAAGGGAGTGGATGGAGTCGGAGAGGTGGAGGTGATGGTGGTACTGAAGTCTTCAGAGGAGAAAGTGCTTCATGTGGATACCAATACCTCCGTTTCCACCACGGAGGAAAAGGGGGAGGGGGGAACCAGCCGCATCATAAGGCAGCAGGATCTTTCTGAGAGTACTGTCATGGGAAGTCAGAGTCAGGCACCTATTGTGGAAAAGGAGCTGAGTCCTGAACTTTCCGGAATCATCATAAGCGCTGACGGTGGCGGAAACGCGGTGGTGAAGGCTGAAATCTCTGAGGCCATGGAAGCATTATTCGGGCTGCCTGCACATAAGATAAAGGTATTAAAGCGGGTGAAATAAATTGGAAAAGTCCCATGGGCCTTTAACGGAGATTTTTACAGCCCAAGTGTCGTCAAAGCCTGGTCCGTAAGAAATAAATATTCCAGCCAGAGGAAATAGTATTCCAATTGTAAAGGCTTTAGTTTACTTAATTCCTGAAGTGTGCCGCCGGTCGTATGGAACCGTTTTGGCCAGAGCGGATAATCTGCTTTCCAGGGCTTGAAGGGAACTCCTGCAAAATGGAGAATGGCAGGCTGGTAATCGGGCTTATGGTCAAAATGATCATAATATCCAAGGCAGAAATTATAAGGCCAGTAATAAAGATTCTGTATTTCCGGATAACCATAGTATTTCATGTTTCCTATAAATGCGGCAGAGAGAAGTCCCTGATCTCCAAAATAGATAAATTTTTCGGCTTCTGACTCTGCTCTGAGTTTTCCGAGCAATTCTGTAAGACGGCAATAGTAGGAGATATCAATTTTCGCCTCACGCATTTTCCTTAAATTGATCACATA
>CANRXD010000075.1 GCA_947643685.1 uncultured Clostridium sp.
ACTGCTGCTGTAAGTTGCAAAGGTTACCTGCTGTACCGGCTCCACTGCCTGGTAACGGGACGACTGTCTCGCACTGGACAGCTGAAGCATATTCAGGGTGTTCTGATACTGGTAATAACTGCCTGATATTCCATTTACTGTCATATATCTTCCTCCTTTCCAAAATATTTATAAAGCCCTTAAAAGGCGCTTTATACATTACAAATACTTTACTTATAAAACGACTTTGCACCAGCCGCTCTCTTCCTCCATCAAAAGGAACTCCCTGGACATAAGCCTGTGAATCTCCTCGTTTTCTTTTTGTCCGCCTTCGGCCATCTTCCAGATCATCTCCAGGCAGGCTTCTGTATTATCCATCTCATCCGCACGCATCTGGAGAATCAGGTCAGCCGATACGGCATCCTCCCGTGAGACAGCATCCTGTAAATCATCTGTAAGCCGTTTCAATTCCCTCAGGGAGTTATACCGTCTCTGCAGCAGAATCAGCATCTGTTCCAAATCCAGTTCCATATCTGCTTATCCCCGCCCCTCGCTCCTGCTTAGCATATGTTCCTCGTTTACTTTCCGGGCGGCCTGCTGAAACGCCTCCCTCAGCTCACTAAGTATATGGCTGATTCTTGCAATTTCCTTTCGCTCCCGTTCCCGGCCTGCCTTTACTTTGCTGAGATCCAGTATTAAATAATCATAAATTCGCCGAAGATCATAACTGATGGGCTGCCTCATATCCAAAATATCAATCAAGTACCGGACAATTTTGGAAGTGCGTCTCAGACAGTCGTCAAACAACGCATACTCCTTGTCTTCCAAAGCCAGTTCGGCTTTTCGCAAACGTCCAATCGCCTCTTCATACAACAAATCAAGTAATTCTGAGCTGCTCATGGAATAGATGCTGTCTTCTTTATATTTTTGATAGATATTCAATGATTTCTCCTTCTGCCAAAAACCAATTCTACACTACGAAAGCTGGCTCAGGTAGCTGGACTGGCTGTTCATCTTGTTAATCAACGTTTCCATTGTGGTAAACTGCTTTATATAGCGGTCCTGCTCTGTGGAAAGCTGGGTTCTATATTTGTCCAGAAGCGTTTCCATTTCCTTTAACTGTTTGTATATCTGATTATCCATCACAGAAAGCGGAAGCTTCTCCGAACCTGCCTCCTCAATCAAACGGCCGTATGAGTCTCCGTTCTGGCTTCTGTATCTGCAGGCATAACCAATCAGTGTCTCCTCCACAATACCAGTCAGACCTTTGGATGTGCCGTTTCCCGCAAACACTTCTGCTACTTTATCCGGATCACTTGCCATAGCTGCCTTGAATTTTTCTTCGTTAAAAGATATGGTTCCGCCATCCAGATAATCGTCCGACATGGTAATCCCCATCTCTTCCAGATCCTGATAGCTGATTCCACTGCTTAACATCTTCGTCATTATGGACTGCAGATCAGAACTTAAGGAGCGCATGGTGGCATCGTTAAACAGAATTCCCTCCTTCGCCTTTTTCTCCCAGTTTTCAATGGAGGTCTCTGTCATTTCAGCCTTTTGGGCATCTGTCAGCGGACCATAGGAAGAATCCGGCCTGGTGGTAATCTGGGTATTAACCTCTGTAATCATTGCGTTGTTTTCTTCATTGATTTTCTTGACCTGCTCGGTCACGCCGTCCACGTCTGCTTCGGAGCTGAAGGTTACTGCCATGGAGCTATCGGAAGTCCACGAACTACCACCTCCATTCACATTTCCAAAAGTACCGGAAACCGTAACCTTCATGCCGTCCAGATCAAAGGTATTAGAAGAACTTTCCACAAGAGTCTTGATGCCGTTTCCATAGCTTACAAGCACTTCGGCGTTCTTTCCGCCCGTAATAGTACTTCCGGCACCTCCAAATAATTTTTCTGCATTTTCATCCAGGGTAATCTGCCTTCCTTTTCCTGTCTCCGATGTAATCATAACAAACTGGTTGGAACCAGAAAGATAGGAAACCTTCACGCCGGCCTCCTCATTGGCGTTGATCTTATCCATCATGGAGCTAATGGAGGTATCGGCCGTCACTCCCTCGATTTTAACACCATTAATCTTCAAGCCACCATCTTTATTATCCAGAGCATCAAGAAAGGTTTTCTTTTCAGCATCCGATGCACCTGGCAATAATTTATCAATATTATCTCTGATACTGCTCTCTGTGCTCAGCTTATTGCTGGCCTCTTTTCCGATCCCCAATATTCTTCTTACATCTGTGTCACTGGAGGCAATCGTAAGGGTCTGGTTTGAGCTGGCATTTTTGCCCAGATTAAATTCCAGACTGCCACCATTGTTCTTCACCTCAATATTATCTGTTCCAAATGCCTGGTTCAGACGTTCCTGAATATTTTTCTTAAGATCATCCAGATCGCTAATCGTATCACCGGATTTTACTAACTCAATCTGCTTGGTCTGTCCTCCAAAACTAAAGGACAGCTTTTTCCCTTTCAGGAAATCAACCATATTCTGCCTTTTTACAGAAGTATCCGTAAACAGCTTCTGGTTTTTCGCCAACTCATCCAGGCTGACTCCGTCCTTCTCATCCTTTCCGTTTTTATCATAGCCCAGGGCCGTCAATGCACTGGAAGTGGAGCGGATCACCAGATCTGTTCTCTTCCCATCTTTTGTCTGGAATTTCATAACGCCATTCTCTTTGTCGTATTTAAACTCCGCCACATCGGAAAGATTGGCATCCTCGGATTTGATGTTGGACTGAGCCAGAGCCTTATTAAGTCCCTCTGCCAACTCCTCCCCGAACGTCTTTCCCGTTTTGGTGTTTTCCGCATCCATATCAGAGGTATAGTCAAGCGTTACGGTAATTTCTTTTCCATTCGCGTCCTTCTCCTTATAGGAAGCCGGGAATGTAAAGGTTCCGGCGGATCTGAATTTGCCGTCTGTCTCCCCATAGACGCCAAACTCCAGCCTCGTTCCCTGAAGCTCGGATGTCACGCAGTTCTTCTCCTTAAGACTGTCTGCTGTGATGTTCGTCTTAATAGGTGCAGTTCCTTTCTCCGCCGACTGCAACGTAGTGGAAGACGCCATCTCCTTCACACCTAATATGGACAGATAATTTGTCATATAGGAGCTTCCACTGGCTGATACGAACTTCGTCGCATCTGAATTTCCCAATACGGACACCCTGTTTTTTGCAAACACGGAAGCATCCTTTAAGTTAAAACCACTGCTGTATGAAAAATAATTATCCTGAAGATCCAGAATTTTTCCGCTGACAGACCGGTAAGCTTCCTGCTTCCAGCCAAGGCTCGTCATACTCTTTTGCTGGCTTGTGATCTTGGTTTGAGTTTTTAACGTCATCTGCTCGATGATGGAATCCCGGTCAATACCGGAGCTGAGACCGCCATATCCTCTTAAAGTTGTATTTCCTAAACTATTTGTTGCTCCAGATATACTTGCCATTTTTTTATTCCCTTCTTTCCTCTAATTCTGGTTTACTTTTCACTCTATTTCTCTATATATCTATCGGCATTTTACTAAAAAACATAAGAGAGAAAGGCAATAAGGTTGAAAAGCCGGCCAGTACAGCTTCCATACTGCTCTGGCCAGCCTGTATCTGCTCTTTATAACAGGAAGAGCATTTCAGCCATCCTCACGGTGAACCCCTGCCGCTTGCTTCAGGGCAAGAGAACCTTCTGGGTATTTGGTTGATATACCGGAGGGATACGGCTCACATTTTCTCCAGGTACTTACCCCCTGAGAAGCTGGAGTGTAAGGTCCGGCAGGTTATTTGCATGGGAGAGCATGGCGTTGGAAGCCTGAAGCACAATATTTTGCGTAGTTAGTTCTGTAAAGTACTCCGCCATATTTGTATCGCGTATTCCGCTCTCCGCGGCCGTCATATTCTCCTTTGTCACTCCCAGATTGTTATTGGTATGCATCAGATGGGTATAGGCGGCTCCAAAATCTGACCTTACCTTCGTCACTGCGGAGATTGCCGTATCAATTACACCCACAGCAGCATTGGCAGACTCCCTGGTGCTGAAACTGGTATTATCCAAAAGCAATTCCTTGCTCCCCATATAATACCGCCCCACATCCAAAACTTCTTTTGATGAATGACCAATCTGAAGCTCGATCTGATCCCGCAGCTCCGGGGGGATCCACTTCGCATCAATTTGTCCCTCTTTGGCCTCTCCAAACAAAGGAATTCCCGCAAAGTCCGTCGACTGGCTGATACGGTCAATTTCTTCCAGAAGTGTCTGACGCTCCATATCAACGTTTGCTCTTGCAACCGAATCATACGTACCGTTCGCAGCCTCAATGGCCAAAGTTTTCATTCTGTGAAGCATGGAATGAATTTCCTGAAGTGCACCTTCTCCGGTGTTCGTCATACTGATACCATCGTTATTATTCCGCATAGCCTGATCCAGTCCGGCAATCTGACTCCGCATTAACTCCGATATGGCAAGCCCTGCCGCGTCATCTCCGGCGCGGTTGATCTTATAACCAGAGGACAGCTTTTCCAGGGTCTTATTCAGCTTGCTTTTTGTGATTCCCTGATTCCTGGATGAATTTATGGATGCTATATTATTTCGTACCTGCATCAATTCCTTCTCCTTTCTGCACGGCTTTATTTCTCTTTATAATTTAATTTCGGCGTTTTTGCCAAAAAGATAAGGTTTTTTAAGTAATAAGTTTTTCAAGACGTTCTCTTGCAGGCTCAAAGCTTTCCGCGGCATCTTTATAATATTTTACTGCCTTCTCCGTTTGTCCCGATACCTCATACCACAAAGCCAGATTGTACGCCGCCTTAAAAGAACCGGTACCAACCACGCAGCCCGGATGCTCACCAATCCGGAGACATTTCAGAAAACTCTCCTCAATTTTGGGTAAAAACTCAAGATATCGTGAAACATCAGAAAGTACCAGCTTCATATAAAATAAGCCGCATACAAACCAAAAATCTGCCCGGTCCTTCAAATATGCCTGTTCCCTGTTTACAATCTCCAGTGCCTCGCTTAATCCTTCCTGGGTTTCTGACTCCATCAGAGCATATAAATAAGAAACCACACCCTCCGACCAATATCCGGACTTTCTGTCTCCGCTCTCATAAAACTGCCGGAACCAGTCAAGACTTTCCAGAGGCTTCTTTGCATTCCGCAGCGTAACTGCCATTTGAAACCGGTAGTACATATCCTCCGGATAACGTTCTATTGCTTTTTTTAAATATCCCAGATTTCGCCCGCTTTTATCTGCATATAAATACCCGTCATGCTCTGCTTCCAGAGGGAGTTTTAAAAAGGGACCCGTCTCTTCCGGCTGCTCGTGAATGATGCCGAAATAACGAACCCCTTTGGGAAGAAACCTGGGGAGGCAGGTCAGACTGCTCTCCGTCCTTCCCTCCTCCTTCCAGAAGTCCCTGCGAAGAAGGCTTCCAATCCAGTGTCTTCCGTATTTATTGGAATACTCCTGAATCTTTCTTTCCAGCTCTTCTCTGCGGCAGGGCAGCAAATACTCATCCGCGTCCAGTATAAGATTCCATTCCGCGTCAGAATGTTCCAGTGCAAAATTTCTGGCAGCCGCAAAATCATCGCTCCATTCATACTTCCAAACCCTTGCCCCGAATTTTTCCGCAATTTCAACGGAACGGTCCGTGGAGCCCGTATCGGCTATGACAATCTCGTCAACAGCCTCCCTGGCCTGCTTAAGGCAGCGTTCCAGAGAGCGTTCTTCATTTTTCATAATCATTACAAGATTGATTTTCATGCCTTTTCAGCGCCTTTTTCTTTCTGTTTCTTGTATACAAAGCCACGGATCGCAGCTTCTCCTCCATCCGTCAGGCCCAAAAAGCGGCAGCCATAGCCATACCCTTTTTCTCCGGCCTGCCCCACCCGAAGCACCTCAGCTTCAAAAGGACGCTCCAGGGTCCGGAAATTATAAGAAAAGCCAATCCGCTCCCCTTTTAACAGCACAGCCTTTGTTATCACATAAAGGCCGCCGGCCGATAAATTCCCGATCGTTCCAAAAAATTCAGTCCCGTCGCTGCATTTTCTGAACCTCATATCCATATCAACCTTTACCCGGATATCCTTCTGCCTCTGCACCACCTGCTTTACATCCAGAATCTCGCATTCACCGATCCATGGCTCATCTTCTTCCGGGAACGCCGGATTCCTGCGTATGACAACCTCACTCAGCGTCATAACCATCCCGCGCCGTTCATCGAAAAAATCCACTCTCGTTTTAAACCGTCCGTCCGAAAGATTAAATTCCGAAAAATAAAGGCTGATTTTATTACCTGTATGTACCACTCTGGCTTCAGCAAGGCGCTTTCCCTTGTGATTATATACCCCGCACCTGCTGCAGTCCTTCAAAATCTCATCTTTTTTACTTATTCCCATCTTATCTAAATCTCCATCATTCCGATTTGACTTCCTGATTCCATCATCATCTGTATGCGAAGGATCTGAATCAGATTCACAAAGCCCTCTTTATCCATAACAATGTCGTCTCCCTCCTGGCGCACAGACAGGCTCTCAAGAAGTCCCTGAGTCGTGAACAGCCCGCTTCCGCCCAGTCCTCCGTATGCGGATGAAGCAGCCAGATAGGTGTTATTCCCTCCCACAGCGGAATATGGGATATTCACACTTCGGTTCGCCGCCAGAGATTCTCCTGATTCTCCCATATATCCCATCACTTTTTTCACATAATTCTGTGTTTCTTCATAAGGCGGTATGCCTCCATACTTCTGCACGGCTCCCGGCCCTGCATTATAAGCGGCCAGCGCCAGCTCCACATTCTGAAAACGATTCAGTTGTTCTTTTAAATATTTGGCTCCTCCCATAATATTCTGCCATGGGTCATAGGGGTCTGTGACGCCCAGGTTTTTCGCGGTCCCCGGCATCAGCTGCATCACACCCACAGCTCCCGCTTTTGACACCGCATTGGGGTTAAAGCCGGACTCCTGCTTTGCCACTGCCCGCAGAAGCTTCGGGGATACCCCGAACGTCTTTCCGGCTTGTTCAAAGATGGCATCCATATCCATACTCTTTGCACTGTTTTTAAATATATTTCCAAATTCGCTGTCACTGCTTTTAAGGCTGCGGTTTCCTCCCGTCTTTAAAAGAAGCTCCTCGGCCTCCGCCACATTTGAAATAAATTCCATAACAACAAAACCTCCTCTTATGAAATCCGATAAGCAATACCATCCGCTTCTATCTGCCATCCATCCACAACCGTATTGACAGCCATGGTCCCGTTATCCCTGAAATAATACCAGTGTTCTCCGACCTGCAGCCATCCCTTCTGCATCAGACCATCTTCTCTTAAATAATACCAGGACCCGGAGGTTGGCTGCGCCCAGCCTGTCTGCATCAGGCCGTCCTCTCTAAAATAATACCAG
>CANRXD010000076.1 GCA_947643685.1 uncultured Clostridium sp.
GTTCACGGTCAGAGCCACCATACCGCAGACCATATCCTGCTCCTTTAACGCCCCCGGCGCAATACCTCCGTCACCAAACACAATCCGCAGGGAGTCCGCATTTTCCACTGCCTCTTCCCCCGCCAGAATCACAACCTCGCTGGCATTGGCGGCCAAAATCATTCCGGCATATTGACCAGTGCTTTCCACAGGATTATCAAACCAGTCCATCTGATGCTTCACAGAGGATACCGTTACAATACTCTTATCAGCGCTCTGGCCGATTTCACGCAGTACCTGATTATATTCTTCAATTTTTTCCGGTGTCCATGGGAAATTCTCCATTTCCTTTTTGACAATCTCCTCCACATCTTCCCTGGCCACTTCAACCTGGCTTTCCACCGGCGGAGTCTCCTCCATCGTTTCTATTGGGGTCGTTGTAATGCCTGGCTCGTCATCCCGTTCAATGGTAATGGGGATGGGAAGCGATTCGGTTTCCTTTCCCAGGAGCTTTTCCGCCATTGGTCTGGAAATCACAAAGCTCACTGCAGCCACAACGCCAAAAATGACTGCAACCAAAAGAAAGCAGAAAATCCGGCGGATCACCTGCCTCCTGCTCATTGGCGGCTTTACTATCTTTTCCCTCATGAATCTCTTTTCATTTGGCGAATCGGTCATAAATCCAAAATCTCCTCTCCCCCTCATTATAGTTTTTTTGCCACTATTATGCAACAAAAATATCTCTAGGATATTCCAAAGCTTTGTGTTATACTTCATATGTAGAAAGGATTAGTAACTGTGAAGATACGGAACAGTTACGAAAGGATTATTCATATGAACCAGAAAGTACTGCGAACCCTGGAATATTACAAAATCATAGAAAAGCTGACAGACTACGCCGCATCAGAACCCGGCAAAAAGCTTTGCCGCGAACTTATTCCGTCCTCCGACTTTCATGAAATCGTTCAGAGCCAGACGGAAACCGCAGATGCCGTGACCCGCGTCCGCCAGAAAGGAAACCTGTCCTTTTCCGGTGTGTCTGATATCAGAGACTCTTTAAAGCGCCTGGAAATCGGGAGTTCCTTAAGTATCCATGAGCTGCTCTCCATCAGTGCGCTTTTAACCTGCGCGGCCAGAGCTAAAAATTATGGACGCCACCCGGAATCGGAGCTTCCGGACGACTCTCTGGATGAAATGTTCCGGACCCTTGATCCCCTCACCATCATCAACAATGAAATTACCCGCTGCATTCTCTCCGAAGATGAAGTGGCTGATGATGCAAGTCCGGGACTCAAGTCTGTCCGGCGTCAGATGAGGATTACCAATGACCGCGTTCATACCCAGTTAAACTCCATTCTGAATTCCAGCCGGACCATGCTTCAGGATGCCGTAATCACCATGCGGGACGGCCGTTACTGCCTTCCGGTAAAGTCAGAATATAAAGGGCAGTTCCAGGGAATGGTCCATGACCAGTCTGCCACAGGCTCTACTCTGTTCATCGAGCCCATGGCCGTCATAAAGCTCAATAACGAGCTGCGGGAACTGGAAATCCGGGAACAGAAGGAAATTGAAATGGTTCTGGCCTCCTTAAGCCTGGGGCTTGCCCCTTATACGGAGCCGCTCGCAACAGATTTTACGATTCTGTCTAAACTGGATTTTATCTTTGCCAGGGCTGCTCTTGCCAGACACTATAACTGCACCATGCCGAAATTTAACCGTCATGGTTACATCCATATAAAAGACGGACGTCATCCGCTTTTAGACCCCAAAAAGGTAGTCCCCATAAACGTGTACCTTGGACGGGATTTTGATCTTTTAATTGTCACCGGCCCCAATACCGGCGGTAAAACTGTGTCCTTAAAAACTGTGGGGCTTTTCACCCTTATGGGACAGTCCGGCCTTCAGATTCCCGCCTTTGACGGTTCTGAGCTCTCGGTTTTTGATGAGGTTTTTGCGGATATCGGCGACGAACAAAGCATTGAACAGAGCCTGAGCACTTTTTCTGCCCATATGACCAACATTGTATCCATTTTAAGTCAGGCGGACAGCCGCTCTTTATGTCTGTTCGATGAGCTTGGGGCAGGAACAGACCCCACAGAGGGTGCCGCGCTGGCCATTGCCATCCTGTCCTTCCTCCACAACATGAAGTGCCGCACCATGGCCACCACCCATTACAGTGAGCTGAAAGTCTACGCACTTACCACCGCCGGCGTGGAAAACGCATGCTGTGAGTTTGATGTGGAAACTCTGCGGCCCACCTACCGCCTTCTGATCGGCATACCTGGTAAAAGCAATGCCTTTGCCATCTCTAAAAAGCTGGGCCTGCCTGATTACATCATCGACGATGCCAAAACACATCTGGAATCCAATGATGAGGCGTTTGAGGACCTGTTGGCAAATCTGGAATCCAGTCGTGTCACCATAGAAAAAGAACGGGAGGAGATCGTTCAATATAAGGCAGAAATCACCCGCTTAAAGAAAAATCTGGAGCAGAAAGAAGAACGGTTGGACGAGCGGAAAGAAAAGCTGATCCACAATGCCAATGAGGAGGCCCAGCGGATCCTGCGGGAGGCAAAAGAAACGGCAGACCAGACCATCCGGCAGATCAATAAGCTGGCTCAATCCTCCGGAGTCGGGAAGGAACTGGAGGCAGAGCGGGCAAGACTCCGCGAAAAGCTGGACAAAGTGGATAAAAACCTTTCCATAAAAAATGAAAAAGGGCCGAAAAAGACGATTTCTCCAAAGAAAATTAAAATTGGAGACGGAGTAAAGGTGCTCACCATGAACTTAAAAGGCACTGTAAGTTCCCTCCCCAATGCCAAAGGCGATCTTTACGTTCAGATGGGAATTCTTCGTTCCCTGGTTAATATTAAAGATCTGGAGCTTCTGGATGAACCGTCCGTTTCCGGGCCGGGACTGGATTCCCTGAAGCAAAACAACACAGGAAGCGGAAAAATAAAAATGTCCAAGTCTTTCGCGATTTCCCCGGAAATCAATCTGATCGGAATGACTGTGGATGAGGCCATTCCGGTTCTGGATAAATACCTTGACGATGCCTACCTGGCTCACCTCCCATCTGTCCGCGTGGTCCATGGCCGCGGAACCGGAGCCCTGAAAGCCGGCGTTCACAGGCATTTAAAGAAATTAAAGTATGTGCGGGAATTCCGGTTGGGAGACTTTGGGGAAGGTGATACCGGCGTAACCATTGTTACATTTAAATAAGAGGAGGAAGTTCCATGGTTGATAAGCAGAGAATCTTGATTGTAGATGATGATGATAATATTGCTGAATTGATTTCTCTGTATTTAATGAAAGAGTGTTACGAGACAAAAATTGTGGGGGACGGAGAATCGGCACTCCGGGAGTTTCCTGTTTTTAAACCAAATCTGGTACTCCTGGACCTGATGCTGCCAGGTATGGACGGCTATCAGGTGTGCAGGGAACTTCGCACCTCTTCACAGGTTCCTATTATCATGTTGTCAGCCAAGGGCGAAATCTTCGATAAAGTCCTGGGCCTGGAGCTGGGCGCCGATGATTACATGATAAAGCCTTTTGATTCCAAGGAGCTGGTGGCCCGTGTAAAGGCGGTACTGCGCCGCTATCAGACGGGTTCCTCATCTCTCGCAGTTTCTGGAAAACAGCAGGGAGAGTTTGTGGAATATCCTGACCTGATTGTGAATCTGACCAACTATTCCGTGCTCTATAAAGGGCGCTCGGTAGATATGCCCCCAAAGGAACTGGAGCTCCTTTACTTCCTTGCATCCTCTCCCAATCAGGTATTCACAAGGGAGCAGCTTCTGGATCATATCTGGGGCTATGAATATATCGGAGATACGAGAACCGTAGATGTACACATCAAGAGGCTCCGGGAAAAAATCAAAGACAATGATAACTGGGCAATTTCCACTGTGTGGGGAATTGGCTATAAATTTGAGGTAAAACGATGACCCACTCCCTTTACAGTAAATTTATCCTGGGTTATCTTCTGTTCGGACTTCTGGGCTTTATCACCATCGCCACCCTCTCGTCCCAGATGACCTATCAGTACCTGATCGAGGAAAAATCTGATGCCATGTATGATGAGGCCAATCTTCTGGCCTCCTCTTACAGTGACATCTACCAGGGGAAAAATGTAAATTTCTCCACAGCCAATCCACAGCTTCAGGCAGTAGCTACCTATCTGGATGCCAGCGCCTGGGTGCTGGATAACCGGGGCTCTGTGGTGGCAGAAACTTCTCCGGGCTCCCATGTGGGAACTGTTGTAAGCGGTTTTGACCCCACAGCTGCCGGGAACCATTCTTATATGGTGGGAAAATTTTTCAATATGTTTGGAGAAAATACCCTGTCTGTCCTGGCCCCCATTACCGGAAATTTCAACACATACGGCTATGTGGTCCTTCATATGCCCATGTCCCAGGTGCAGAGAAAGCGGGACCAGATCTTAAATATTGTCTATGTGACTTCAGGAGTTCTTTTTATCCTGTCCCTGATTATTCTTCTGGTGTTCACAAATACGGTTTTCTTTCCATTAAAAAAGATCACGGCCGGAGCTATGGAATACGCCGACGGAAATCTGGCATACTCGATTAAACTGGAAACCTCCGATGAAATGGGATACCTGGCTAACACATTAAATTATATGTCCAGTGAGCTTAACAAGATGGAAGAATATCAGAAATCCTTCATTGCCAATGTATCCCATGATTTTCGTTCTCCTCTGACCTCTATTAAAGGGTATCTGGAAGCGATTTTAGACGGAACCATTCCCCAGGAGCTTTACAGCAAATATTTTAACATTGTAATTTCGGAGACGGAACGCCTGAATAAACTGACTGAGGGAATGCTCACACTGAATTCCTTAGACAGCAAAGGCTTTCTCTCCCGCAGCAACTTTGACATTAATCGGGTGATCAAGGACACAGCCGCCGCCTTCGAGGGAATCTGCAATGCCAAAAATATTGTTTTGGATCTGACTTTCACCACGGATGTACTGATGGTTTATGCCGACCTTGGAAAAATACAGCAGGTCTTATATAACCTGATCGACAATGCCATCAAATTCAGCCGCGACGATTCTGTTATTTATATCCAGACCCTGATCAAATATGAAAAAGTCTTCGTTTCCGTCAAGGACACCGGGGCAGGCATTCCCAAGGACAGCATCAAAAAAATCTGGGACCGTTTTTACAAAACCGATATCTCCAGGGGGCGTGACAAAAAGGGCACAGGCCTGGGACTCTCCATTGTAAAGGAGATTATCCAGGCCCATGGCGAGAACATTGATGTAGTCAGCACGGTGGGAGTTGGTTCCGAATTTATCTTCACTCTGCCGAAAGCTACGAATCTATAAAATGGCTGAATTCGTCACAGTTTAGCGTTTTTGTGGAAATTCGTTCCACAAATTCTCTGTCATGTTCCACAAACATCAGCGTCGGCTTATACTTTAAAATCAGGTCTTCTATCTGCATGCGTGAAAATACGTCAATATAGTTAAGAGGTTCATCCCAGATATAAAGGTGCGCCTGTGTTGCCAGACTGGCAGCAAGGAGCACCTTCTTCTTCTGCCCCTCACTGAAATCTTCCATACTCTTTTCAAGCTGCGTCCGTGAAAAATCCATTTTCCGCAGGAGCGCATTTAAAAGTACAGGATCAATTTCCTTCTCTTTTGCATAGTCCGTAAGTTTTCCCTTCAGGAATCCTGCATCCTGGGGTACGTAGGAAATCACAAGCCGGCTTCCGATATCAATCTTTCCACTGTACGTCAGTGCCGTCACATCTGCGCTCTTGTGCACAATATTTTCAAAGCCCACTGCCCCCTCCCCCGGACGGGAACCCAGGCAGGAAAGCAAAAGTTTTATAATACTGCTTTTTCCGCACCCGTTTCTTCCCGTCAGGGCAATCCTGTCCCCGCGGCAAATCTGGAAGCGGACTCCTCCCATCACCATTTTTTCTCCATATCCAATGGAGACATCCCGAAACTCTGCAAGCTGTTCTGACCGGTACTCCATAGGAAAGAGTTTTAAGTCCCTGACCTCTTCCAGGTTCTTTAAAAGCGCTGATTTTTCCTCTATGGCCCGTTCCTGACGCCGCTCCAGATTCTTTCTCCGCATCTGCATCCGCCTGGATTTTTCTCCAATATAAGCCCGGGTATCTATTCCTCCGGTTGTGGAAAATTTTTCTGCATTTTTACGGCCGATTTTCGTTGCCTCCACCTGATCTGCCCATTCCCCGGACTGTCTGGCCGCCATCTTTAAACGTCCGATATCCTTCTTAAGTTTTTCATTTTCCGCCAGTTCACAGGCATCCTGGCGCCGTTTATTCTCCCACCAGGAAGAAAAGTTTCCTTTCTGGATTTCAATATTTGTTTTATTGATGGACAAGGTATGGTCCGTGCAGGCATCCAGAAGTCTCCTGTCATGGGATACCAGAAGAAATCCCGATTTTTTCCTGAGATATTCCCCTAAAATTTCCCTCGCCCTCAGATCAAGGTGATTGGTAGGTTCGTCAATCAGCAAAAATTTATCATCGCGCAGAAAAAGAAGCGCCAGAAGAGCCTTTGTCCGCTCTCCGTAACTTAAAGTGGAAAAGGGGCGGTACAGCACATCCTCCCCCAGTTCAAGGTTGGAAAATTCCCGGAATATTTTCCAGATTTCTCCCGGCTCTGTGGAACCGGGCAAAAGTTCCTCTGCAATCTCCAGTGTAAACCGCTCCTGATCCATAATCTCATAGGGAAAATATTCAAATCCCACCGGAGCGGTTATGGTTCCGCTGTATTCATATCTGCGGTCCTCCTCCCGCCGTCCAAAATCCCATAGAAGACGCATAAATGTGGTTTTTCCTCTTCCGTTTCTTCCGGTGAAGCCAAGTCTCCAGTCCGTATCCATCCGAAAAGATACATGCTCAAATACCATGTCGCTGCTTCCCTCATAGGAAAACGACAAATCAACAATATTTATAAATGCCATGCTCATACCTCCTGTTCCTTGAATAAAGAATTACAGAGCATTTTTACGCGGCAGAACATACCTTCCCGCTGCACAAAAAGGCCGCAGGAATGCTTAACCCCTGCGGCCTTTTTGTATAAACTCATAGTATGACACGACATTCTTTTCGTATCCTTCCTATATACAACATCGGCAAAAGACTTAAACATTTTCCTGCGTGCGAGCATACCAAAAACAGGGTAGTCCCCCTTGCTTTCCCGTATCAGTTCGGATAGCCTGAACTGTTACGATTTCTCCAGTATGCTCCTCTCAATTAGCAAGAAAATGTATTGTACATCTTTTCCCTCCGTTTTCTTTTTTATTTTGGTATCCTTACTTTTAACACCCGTTACCATCGTTATCCTAACAGAATCCTCTGGTTCTGTCAAGACCTATACGGACTCA
>CANRXD010000077.1 GCA_947643685.1 uncultured Clostridium sp.
TCTGACAAAAAATCATCTCGCAAATCCGGGCACAAAGAGTTTCCGAGAGTACTCATCATACAAACGGGAGGAAATCATGACACATGCAGAAAAAGCAAGAGAATTGTTTGAGTCGGGGTACAATTGTGCTCAGGCAGTGACCCTGGCCTTTGCGGATGAAATGGAGATGACGAGGGAAGAGGCGGCAAGAATTTCCTCGTCTTTTGGCGGCGGATTCGGGAGACTTCGGGAGGTATGCGGCTGTGTGAGCGGAATGGCCCTGGTGGCGGGCCGGCTCTGGGGATATGAAAGTCCAACAGCCCGTGAGGAAAAGGCGGCCCACTATAAACTGATACAGGAGCTGGCAGAAGACTTTCGGGAGAAGAACGGGAGCATTATCTGCCGGGAGCTTCTGGCCGGTATTACTGACGATACCAGACCTGTTCCGGAGGCCAGGACAGACGAATATTATAAAAGGCGGCCCTGTGCCGCGTTCATTGCCTGTGCCGCGGGAATTCTGGAAAAGCGGCTAAATGAAAAAACAGTTAAATGAAAAAATAGTTATATATAAAAATGGCTCCCCCAAATGGAGAGCCATTTTTGTACTATATAATACCTGCCGGTAACTGCATGCCGACACCCGGTCCAAACGGAAGGCCGATGAGCATCCAGATGATAAGGAAAATAATCCATATGATCTGAAGAACGATGGATAAGGGAATCATGTTGGCAATAAGAGTACCAATCTTTAATTCCGGAACGTACTTGGTCTGTGCAACGCTTAAGATCATCCAGATATATGGAGACATCGGTGTCCAGCAGTTGAACGGGGAATCACCGAGGCGGTAGCAGAGCTGGGTGAATCCGGGATGATAGCCAAGGAGCATGAACATCGGAACGAAAATTGGTGCGAAGATTGCCCACTTAGCAGAACCGGAAGACACGAAAATATTAACAAATGCACAGAGAATAATGAAGGATACACAGAGCGGAATCCCTGTAAAGCCAATATTCTCTAAGAAGTCAGCGCCTGCGATTGCAAGCAGGGTACCAAGCTTTGTCCAGTTGAACAGGCCCTGGAACTGTCCGCAGAAGAAGCAGAACAGAACATAGGAGCCCATGGCGGACATCTGTTTGGACATGGCTTTGTTAACATCGTTTACATTTTTGAAGGAACCGGAACTATAACCATAGGCAATACCGCAAATGGCGAAGAGAACAAACAGGATCGGGATCAGTCCCTTAAGGAACGGAGAACCGACAAACTTTCCGTCTTCTGTTGCCAGAGGACCTGTAAAGAACAGGATCACTAACAGAATAATATAAACGAGAGCAGTGATTCCCGCCGTACGGAGGCCTTTCTTCTGCTGAGGAGTAACCTCTTCCAGTTTTGCGGATCCATCTCCTTCATATTTTCCAAGCCGGGGTTCGATCATATGTACAGAGCACCACCCGATGACTGCCGCGCAAAGGAATGTGGATGCAATCATGAAGAACCAGTTACAGGTTGCATCAACCTGGAAAGTAGTATCCGGAATAAATGCGGAGATAGCCTGATTGGTAAGGCCCTGTAACAGAGTATCTGTACCGGCTACCATGAGGTTTGCGGTAAATCCGGCCTGAGCACCGGCATAACCAACCAGCATACCCACAACAGGATGTTTTCCAACGCCCATGTATACGATAGCAGCCATTGGCGGGATAACAACCATTGCAGTATCGGATGCGATGTTGCCGACGGTACCGATAAACGCGATAACGTACGGAACCAGGGATGCCGGGACATTCTTTAAGGAACTGTTTAACAGAGAAATCAGCATGCCGGATTCTTCACAGAGACCGATACCGAGGGTCATGGAAATAACCAGACCTAAGGGCGCAAAGCCTGTGAAGTTTTTAATCATGTTGTCAAGGAACCAGTGAAGACCTTCCGTGGAGAAAAGGTTGGAGGATGCAACGGCTTCTCCGGACGACGGATTGACAAGTGTGAGACCTGTCATCGTGAACACAGCACCAATGATGGCAGTGAATAAAAACAGCCAGCAGAATAAGATGGCTGGCGGCGGAAGCTTATTACAAACCGCCTCGATACCGCTGATTAATTTGTCAACCCATGAAGTTTTTGCTTGTGCGTTGTTTTCTTTCATGTGAGACCCCTCCTATATTTTTTTGACAGAATTCAAATAAAAATCTGTCTACAATATTACCATATCATAAGAATGATAAAAAATCCACAGGTTTTTAATGAAAATTTTATTTTATTTATTTTTGCATAATAATTTTTTGCTAAAATGTAACGGTAGGAAGAAGAGTAAAACGGTTTCTGAACATATCTTGCGTTTATGACTGTTTCATGTTAATATACTATTCATAAAGAATTGGAATCAGGAGGAAGGCTTATGTTTTTTGGAGGGGGTGATTTCCAGCTTTGGAAATTGCATACATTTGGAGATTACCTGGCATTCTTCGCGTTTATTCTGGCCGGACTGGTGGTGTTTGTCCTCGTTGTCCGTCATATGAACGCACAGCGCAATCACGAGGCCGCTGTTAAAAAGGTAATCAGGCGGTTAAAACGTCTGGCAAAAAAGCCTTCTAAAATATACAGCAATGCCGCCTTTCTTCTGGAGAGCGGGAAGCAGCAGTTTGACGGGGTTCTTATGGACCGCAGCGGAATTTATCTTCTCAAAGCCTATGGCTGGGGAACGAAGATTTATGGAACTCCGGAGGGAGAAAACTGGCGGCGGGAGGATCCGAAACGGAAAGAGGAATTTCCCAATCCTCTGCCTGCACTGAAGAAAGGAGCAGAAGAAATAAGGAAGGTTCTGGAGGCTAACGGGGTTTCGGGTGTGAAGATTATGCCTATGGTGATTTTTGCAGACAACTACCAGACGCCGGAACTGTATCTGGGTTATGGCTCCTTTTCCACTACATATCAGGAAATGAAAACCTGGTATAAGAAACAATCAGCAGTGAAGGAAGCACAGTACGATTTTAATCGGGTTTCTTCTATATTAAATGGGATTCAGGTGAATGAATCATCATCATAATATTTATTAGGAGGGGTATACTATGGTAAATGAAAAGAGGCTGTTGGACACATTTCTGGAGTATGTGCAGATAGACAGCGAGACAAAAAATGAAAAGGCAATGGGGGAAAAGTTGACCGCAGATTTAAAGGCACTGGGGTTTGAAGTTCAGACAGATAAGGCCGGGGAAGGGTTTGGCTCCAATGGCTTTAATGTCCATGCATTTTTAGAAGGCACAATTCCGGGAGAGCCCACGATTATGTGCGCTCATATGGATACGGTTGTTCCTGGAAACGGCATTAAGCCCATCATTGAGGACGGGGTAATCCGTACGGATGGGAGTACGATTCTGGCCGGGGATGATAAGTCCGGTATTGCTGCCATAATGGAGGCTCTGAAGGTAATCAGGGAGAAAAATCTTCCATGCAGAAACACCGAAATCCTGTTCACCATTGGGGAAGAGGGCGGTATGAATGGTGTGAAGAACATGGACTTTGGAATGTTAAAGGGAAAAGAGGCCATGGTATTTGATGCCAGCGGTGATATCGGAAAGGTTTTAACCTGCGGACCGGGACAGGTCAAGATTATTGCAACAATTATCGGCCGCTCCTCTCATGCAGGACTGGCTCCTGAGGCGGGTATCAGCGCCATTCAGGTTGCTGCAAAGGGGATCGCAAAGATGAACCTCTTAAGAATTGATGAAGAGACTACCTGCAACATCGGTACACTGAAAGCAGAATATGCTACCAACATTGTTCCGGAAAAGGCAGAATTTGTGGCTGAGGTAAGAAGCCGGAATCTTGATAAGTTAAATGCCCAGGCGGAGCATATGAAACAGTGTTTACAGGAGGCCTGTGATGAGATGGGGGCGACTTTGGAAATTGAGCTTAAGACGAATTACGTAAGCTTCAACGTTTCCAACGATGACGACCTGGTTAAGAGAGTGTTTGCCTCCTGTGAGAGACTGGGATTCGAGGCCCAGACAGCCAAGGGCGGCGGCGGAAGCGATGCCAACGTAATGGCGCTTCACGGAATCAAGCCGGTGGTACTTTCCACAGGTATGACTAAGGTACATACCACCAATGAGACTTTAAAAGTTGATGACCTGAATAAGTGTGCAGAACTGGTTCTGGACTTAATGACTCATTAAATGGATACGGGCTGTTCCTCGCGGAGCAGCCTGTTTCTGTGACGGAATCTCATTTTTATACATGATAGAAAGCAGGATTTTAAATTGGAACTTCGTCTTATGAAATGGTCCCCCACAAGGATTCTCGTGGTGGGATACTGCACTATAATTTTTATAGGAACTGTACTTTTGGCTCTTCCGCTTTCAGCCAGGAACGGAAGTATGACATCGGTATCAGACGCTTTTTTTACAGCCACCTCGGCGGCCTGCGTGACAGGGCTGGTCCGGTTTGATACCTTTACCCACTGGTCTTTGTTTGGGCAGATCGTGATTCTTCTTCTGATTCAGGTAGGGGGAATGGGATTTGTGACCATCGCCCTGTTCACACATATTTTGTCCAGACAGAAAATAGGTCTTTCTTCGCGGGTTTTGATGCGGGAAGCCGTTTCTGCCCCCCAGGTGGGAGGAATTGTCAGGATGACAAGGTTCATTCTTAAGGGAACGTTTTTGATCGAAGGGCTGGGAGCCATTTTCCTGGCGGTTTATTTCTGTCCAAGAATGGGAGCTCTGAAGGGAATATACTATGCTGTTTTTCATTCCGTTTCCGCTTTTTGCAACGCGGGCTTTGATCTGATGGGAGAAAAGGAGGCGTTTTCTTCTCTCACATCAATGGCTTCGAACTGGTATGTGAATCTGGTCATTATGCTTTTAATCGTCGTGGGCGGACTGGGTTTTTTTGTCTGGCAGGACCTTCTGGCTGAGAAATTTCATTTTTCCAGACTGCGGCTGCAGTCAAAACTTGTGGTGTCGGCTACAGTAATTCTTGTTTTTGGCGGAGCCTTGAACCTGTTTTGCTTGGAGTATGCGGGGAATGCATATGAAGGAATGCGAATGGGAGATAAGATCCTGGCCTCTTTGTTTCAGTCGGTGACCGTGAGAACCGCAGGGTTTAATACGGTGGATCTGGCAGCCCTCTCGGAGGGAAGTATTTTCTTCATGATTTGTCTTATGCTGGTTGGCGGTTCCACCGGCTCCACAGCCGGAGGAATTAAAACCACCACTGCGGCTGTGCTTTTACTGAGCATCTTTACTACATTTAAGAGGAAAAAGAACGTGGAATGCTTTGGGCGGCGGCTGGAGGATGATATTACCAGGACCGCATCCTGTATTTTTTCTATGTATCTTGGCCTTTTGATCGTGTCTACCCTGATTATTTCAGCAGTAGAGCGGCTTCCTGTTCTGACCGTTTTGTTTGAGACTGCTTCTGCAGTGGCAACGGTGGGACTTACCCTTGGCGTTACGCCTGCGCTTTCCATGGTTTCCAAGATGATTCTGGCCTTTCTTATGATTTTTGGCCGTGCAGGTTCCCTGACCATGCTTCTGGCCTTTTCGTCGGACAGAATGCCTGTGGCATCGAAAAAACCGCTGGAAAAGATTCAACTTGGATGAGCACTTTTGGATAGGAAAAGAGGAGAAAAATGATAAAATCTGTATTGATTATTGGACTTGGACGTTTTGGCCGTCATATGGCCATGAAGTTTGTGGAGCAGGGAAATGATGTGATGGCGGTGGAATTAAATGAGGAGCGGGCCGACGAGATGGCTCCGGTAATCCGAAATCTTCAGATCGGCGATGCAACCAATGAAGATTTTCTGCGCTCCCTGGGGGTGGGAAATTTTGACATCTGTGTTGTGGGAGTGGGAGACAGCTTTCAGACAGCGCTGGAAATTACGGTATTGCTGAAGGACCTGGGGGCACAGTATGTAGTGGCCCGGGCGACCAGGGATATTTATAAAAAGCTGCTTTTGCGAAACGGCGCCGACCATGTGGTGTATGCGGAGCGGGAAGTGGCAGAGCGGCTTGCGGTCCGTTACGGTACGGGAAGCAGCGTGTTTGATTATGTGGAGTTGACGCCGGAGTACGGAATTTATGAAATTGGCCTCCCGGAAGGGTGGGAAGGGCATAGTATTCTGGAAAAAGAGGTACGAAACAGACATCATGCGATTATTCTGGCCATCAAGCGCGGGCAGAGACTGTTCCCCATGCCTCATCCTGACTATGTGTTTGCGGAAGGAGAAACACTGATGGTCATGGGAAGCCACAAAGATATTAAAGAGCTGGCAAAATAGCGGAGAGTGACATGGAAGATCTGAGAAAAAAGCTTCTGGAGGACACGGAACTGTTTGTTCTGGATATGGACGGGACCTTTTATCTGGGTGAAAAACTTCTTCCGGGAGCGCTGGACTTTGTGAGGCAGGTGGAGCGGATGGGAAAGAGATATCTGTTTTTCACCAATAATTCCTCCAAATCCCCGAAATTGTATATGGAAAAGCTGGCGGCGATGGGCTGGCCAACAGAGAGGAGCCAGATTATGACCTCCGGGGATGTGATGATTGAGTATTTGAAGACAAACCGGCCAGGAAAATGTGTATATCTGGTGGGAACTCCGGCGCTTGAGGAAACCTTCCTGGAAGGGGGGATTCCTTTGGTGAAGGAATATCCGGACGCAGTGGTGATTGGGTTTGATCTGACTCTTACTTATGATAAGCTGGAACGTGCCTGCACCTTCATACGAAACGGAGCGGAATTTCTGGCTACACATCTGGACATTAATTGTCCAACAGAAACAGGATTTATTCCGGACTGCGGAGCATTGTGTGCAGCCATAGCCCTTTCCACAGGAAAACAGCCGAAATACGTAGGGAAACCGTTTGCGGAAACCGTGGATATGGTACTTAGAAGGACGGGAGCACATCGTGAAAAAACGGCGTTTGTGGGGGATAGGATTTACACAGATGTGGCCACCGGCGTAAAAAACGGAGCGAAGGGAATTCTGGTACTGACAGGAGAGACCAGGCGTTCTGATGTTGAAAATTCGGATGTGAAGCCTGATGGAATTTTTGAATCCCTTGGAGAGATGGGAAAGCTGTTAAAGCAGATAGAAAACGAGCAACTGTGAGATATGGAACTGTTACCATGAATGACATGAAAAAGCTCCCGCCTGGTACGGCGGGAGCTTTTCCACAAAATACTAAAAAGGGGGATGTAAGAGTTACTACATGATAATTTATATGTAAATCCAGCCCCACAGGGGATGGAAGAATTGTTTGGCGAGTCCGACTGCCTTTGCGCGCTGGTTGCTGCCGGCCTCTTGTTTTTTGTTATAGCTAAAGTATACTGGATAAATGTGTCTTAAGTA
>CANRXD010000078.1 GCA_947643685.1 uncultured Clostridium sp.
GACGAGGGTAAAGGCCCTGTTCCGGCGTGTGGATGCCTTTTCCGGACAGGAGGAGGAGACGCTTCACGATGCTTATGAATTCGGGGATATTAAGCTGTTTCCCAAGCGCCGTGCTGCCAGATTGGGAGACGAGGAATTTTCCCTGACACCACTGGAATTTGATTTCCTCTGTCATATGCTGGAGCATCCGGAGCATGCGGCCAGCCGTGATGATCTGTTGAAATCTTTGTGGAAAGTGGACAGCAGAGAGGTGGATACCAGAGCTGTTGACGATATGGTGAAACGTCTGCGTAAGAAGCTAAAGGAACAGGGGAGCAGCGTGAAGATTGAAACGGTTTGGGGATATGGATTCCGCCTGACCACCGGAGGAGACTGATGAAATTAAGTATCCGGATGAAAATATTCCTGCCTGTGATGCTGATTCTCATTGCTTTCCCTGTGGCAGTGTGGTGTGTGTTCCGGTATTCTCTCGATGGACATATGAATTATAATGCCAGGAAGGATCTGGAACGGATGGTAAGAAAGACCGGAGAAATTCTGGCTCAGGAAAAGACAGGGGCCGATGATGAGGATGAAAACGCCCTTCTTGGAAAGCTCCGGGATGCGCTTCAGACAGAGACCGGGGAAACCAGGATGATGCTTTTGGGAAATAGATATCGGGTGATTTTTCCGAAGAATTATGACAATCAGCCGGAGATGGTCCAGATTTATTCTACATTTTTAACGAGCGCAACACTGGATGAGATGTCCTGGGAGCGGGGAAAAACCGGTGAGGAGACCGTGGGAGAAAACCGCTATCTTTTGTACTATTTGAATCTGGAGGAGGACGACGAAAATAATCAGAAAATACGGCATATCATTCTCTATTGTCCGATTCATGACACCAGGCAGATTTTAGATCAGGTTTCCAGGCTGGTGCTTTTAACCATGGGGGCCATCGCTGCCGTGGCTATTGTATTGTTCTGGTTTGTGGCCGGAAGTATCTCCGGTCCGGTCCGCAGGCTCTGTGAGGCAGCCAGGGGAATCGGAGAGAAAAAGTTTAAGAAGGTGGAGACGAAAGCTACCGTAAAGGAGCTTTGTGAGCTGGAGGATGAGATTAACCAGATGCAGGAAAAGCTGTCCCAGGCAGACCAGGCGGAACGGACCTTTTTTCAGAATGCGTCCCACGAGCTGAGAACGCCTCTTATGTCCATCAGCGGCTATGCTCAGGGGATTCAGTGCGGTGTGTTTGGGGATGTATCTCAGGCTGCCGGGGTGATTCTGGATGAAAGCAGCCGTCTGACGGAGGTGGTGGACGGGATTCTGACTTTAACAAGGATGGATCAGCTCCGGTATCAGGTGGTGCCTGTGGAGTTAGAGATTAATAACTTTGTGGAGGAACGGCTGGAACGGATTGAGGGACTGGCCTATTCCAAAAACATAAAGCTGGTATTTCATCCGAAGGTGGAGCATACAATTATTACGGATGCGATGCTTTTAGAGAGGGCCTTTTCCAATGTGCTTTCAAATGGTATCCGCTATGCGGCAAGGGCAGTCACTGTGGAGGTGAAGGAACGAAAGGATCGGCTGATTCTTTCTGTTGCCGATGACGGGCCGGGGTTGAGCGGTGAAGAAATGGAGCATCTGTTTGACCGGTTCTACAAAGGAAAGGGTGGAAATCACGGACTGGGACTTGCCATAGCCAAATGTTCCCTGGAATATATGGGAGGCGACGTGGAGGTCGTAAAAGCCGTTGCAGGAGCGGCGTTTGAAATTATACTGCCGCAGGATTGCCGCAGCTTTGCCCCAGAAGAGTGGAAATAAATGTGGTACTATGGGAGATGTAAAGGAGGATACAGAATGAAACGACTTCTGTTTATTGTCAGTCTGGTGCTCTGCCTTTTTTCAGTCCCGCTGACCGGATTTGCAGCTCCGACTGAGGAAGAGCAGCAAAAATACGAAGAGGACATAGCTGATAACATGAAGGATATGCTGAAAGGCAGCATCGCACTGGATAAAATAAATGCGGAAAATAAAACTTCCCTGCTGAACTGGCTGGATGTAGAATCACCCACAGATGATGCGAAAAAAACGGTGGAAAAGATATTAAAGCTCCAGGAAGAGCAGGAAAAGGAACAGGAAAGTCTGGACCCGTATACGAAGGCGAAAAAAGCCTGTGATGAAAAGCTTAACGCAGACGGGGCAAACGCCGCTCTTGAGAATATTATACGGATTCAGAAGGACAGGATAGAGGATCAGGAAGAGATAAAGGAGCTTTGGAAAAAAGTAAACCAGTTACTGAAATGATAAAATGGCTGTGAGGCAGCAGATGCTTTGCAGCCATTTTGTGTTCCAATATTTTCCCGAATAAAACTATGGAAAAATCGGGCGGAATATGGTTAAATAGAAGTAGTCGGTGAAAACGAAAGAAAGAGGGTATAATTCTATGGAAACTATGGATGATTTCAGGGATGAGCTGGAAGCTTCCCTTAAGAAGATACGTGTGGGTGACGTGGTGACAGGAACCGTCATTGATGTGACGGAAGACTTGGTGATTGTAGATTTGAAAACCTATGCGGATGGAGTAATACGAAAAGAGGATCTGAGTGAAGATCCTGATTTCAACATGCAGGAGGCAATCCACCCCGGAGATGAAATTACTGCTACGGTAATGGCGACCAATGACGGAGAAGGAAACATGGTGCTGTCAAAGAAAGAGGCCAATGCTGTCCTTGCATGGGATAAATTAAAGAAGCTGATGGAAGAGCGCACCGTTGTAAAAGTAAAAATCAGTGAGGTGGTCAATGCAGGTGCCATCGCATATCTGGAGGGAATCCGCGGATTCATTCCGGCCTCCCGTCTTTCTGACGAATACGTGGAGGATTTAAAGGAATGGGATGGAAAAAGTATCGAGGTGACAGTAATTACTGCCAATGAAGAGGAGCACCGTCTGGTGCTTTCCGGCCGTGAGACTGCAAGAGAGAAGAAGCAGGAGGAGAAGAAACGGCGGATTGCCAAATGTGAGGTGGGAGCAGTTATGAGCGGAACCGTGGATACTTTAAAGCCCTACGGCGCCTTTGTGACACTGGAAAACGGGCTCTCCGGGCTGCTTCATATTTCCCAGATCAGCACTCAGAGAATTAAGCATCCCGGCGTTGTTTTAAAAGAAGGTCAGGAAATAAAGGTAAAAATAATCTCCACAGCAGATAATAAAATCAGCCTCAGTATGAAGGCTCTGGCAGAAGAGAACGCCGAAGCGGAGTCCCATGAGACCTATGATTATAAAGAAGAGGGGCAGGCGAGCACAGGCCTTGCTGCTCTTTTAAAAGGAATTAAGCTTAATTAGGAAATCGTGAAACGGGCGATTTCCTGTTCTGTGCAGAGAGGAGGCGGCAGCGTGACACAAGAGCCAAAAACCTTTGATCAGATAGACCAATGGAAATCAACCATGTTTTTATACAGTTCAGCATTGAAATCCATCAATACAAAGATTGAAATACTGAACAATGAGTATATTCAGCTTTACAATTACAACCCCATTGAGCATATTACATCCCGGTTAAAAACGCCGGCCAGTATTGTGAAAAAGCTTCAGCATGACGGAAAAGACGTGACCATCGAAAATATGGTGGAGCACTTAAATGATATTGCGGGAATCCGCATTATCTGCTCTTTTATGTCTGATATATACCCCATTGCTGATATGATCGCGAGGCAGGCGGACATTACGGTGCTCCATGTAAAGGACTATATCAAATATCCGAAGTCCAACGGCTATAAAAGCTACCATATGGTGGTGACCATTCCCGTATACTTAAGGGATGGAAAGGTGGATACCAGGGTGGAAATTCAGATCCGTACCATTGCCATGGACTTCTGGGCGTCCCTGGAGCATAAAATAGCGTATAAGTTTGAAGGGAATCCGCCTGATTATATGGAGACGGAGTTAAAAGCGTGCGCGGATATGGTGGATATGCTGGATGCGAAAATGTTTTCCCTGAATCAGGCGATTATGGAGATTGGCAGAAGCCAGCGGGAAGAAGAAAGAAGACGTGAAGAAGAGGAAAGCCACAGTCCGTCAGAAGGTCTTCAGAATGCGGCGGAATCGTAACAGCCGGGGGGTTCTGAACGGATACACAAAATAAATTTTAAGGAGCAAAAGACGGCATGAGAGCAGTACTTCAGAGAGTGACAGAGGCCGAAGTCCGTGTGGACGGTGAAGTGGTCGGATCCATCGGAAAGGGATTTTTTATTCTCCTGGGCGTATCTGATGAGGACAATGAAACAGTGGCGGATAAGCTGGCAGATAAAATCTGTAAGCTTCGTATTTTTGAGGACGAAAATGGAAAAACCAACCTTTCTCTTCAGGACGTGGGAGGGGAGCTTTTGGTGGTGAGCCAGTTTACCCTCTACGCGGACTGCCGGAAAGGAAACCGCCCCAGTTTCATCGGGGCAGGCGCTCCTGCAGAAGCGATCCGCCTCTATGAGTATTTTATGGAACGGTGTAAGACACATGTGGGAAAAGTGGAGCATGGAACATTCGGGGCAGATATGAAGGTCTCCCTGGTAAATGATGGTCCCTTTACGCTGACGCTTGACAGTAAAATTCTGTTTACATAACAACAAAGGAGAAGAGATACCATGAACGGAAAAGAAATGGAGAAAGCGCTTTTGTGGGAAGCTCCCCACATTGCGGAAAAAATGCCGGAGGACATTCAGCTGGCAGCGGATTTTTGCGAGGGCTACAAAATATTTTTAAACAAAGGAAAGACAGAGCGGGAATGCGTGAAAGAGGCTGTTCTTATGCTGGAACAGGCCGGTTATACAGAATTTGACCCGAAGGAATCTTATAAAACCGGAGACAAAGTATACTGGAATATCAGAAAGAAAGCTCTTGCGGCGGCAACCATAGGGAATCTTCCTCTGGAGGAGGGACTCCGTATGAACGGGGCTCATATTGATTCCCCGAGACTGGATTTAAAGCCCAACCCATTATTCGAAAAGAATAGTATTGCGTACTTAAAACCCCATTATTATGGAGGCATCCGTAAATACCAGTGGGGCGCTGTTCCGCTTTCCATGCATGGAGTCATAGGCACCGCGGATGGAAATATGGTGGAAATCTCCATTGGCGAAAAGGAAGGAGAGCCTCAGTTCTGCATTACTGACCTGCTTCCTCACCTGGCCGGGGAGCAGAATGGAAGAAAACTGGCGGAGGGAATCAAAGGCGAGGAATTAAATATTGTCATTGGCTCCATTCCGTTTTTTGAAGAAGACGGCGAGAAGCTAAAGGCTCCGGTGAAATTAATGGTTATGAAGCTGTTAAATGAAACATACGGAATCACAGAAAAAGACTTTACAAGGGCAGAAATAGAACTGGTACCTTCCTATAAGGCTGTGGATGTGGGACTGGACAGGAGCCTGGTGGGCGCCTATGGTCAGGATGACCGTGTGTGTGCATATACTGCTTTGATGGCGGAAATGGAGACGAAGGCGCCGGCCCATACAACCCTTACGATCCTGGCAGACAAGGAAGAAATCGGTTCCGTTGGAAACACGGGACTTAATTCTGATTTCGTGCTTCATATTATAGAAGACCTGTGCCGGATTCAGGGCGCTGATTTAAAGACGGTTCTTCGTCATTCCCTGTGCCTTTCCTCTGATGTGAATGCTGCTTATGATCCGACCTTCTCCTTTGCTTACGAGGAAAGAAATTCCAGCGCCATCAATAAGGGCTGCGTGCTGACCAAATACACAGGAGCCAGAGGAAAATCCGGAAGCAGTGATGCCAGTGCGGAGGTTATGACCACAGTAATCAATATTATGGAAGAAAACGGTGTCTGCTGGCAGACCGGAGAACTTGGAGCCGTTGATGTAGGAGGCGGCGGTACGATTGCCCAGTTTGTGGCCCGGATGGATGTGGAAGTGGTGGACCTGGGCGTCCCGATTCTTTCCATGCATTCTCCTTTTGAGCTTGCCTCCAAGCTGGATGTTTATAATACATACAAGGCGTTTAAGGCATTTTATAAATAGGAATTTCGGACGGAAATTGCCTTATAAACGAGCTTAACGTCTGTTTCCGTCCGGTTTTTGCATCCTGTGAACGGTAACAGGAATAAGTGAAAGAAAAGCTGCATGTTCCACAGGGGCATGCAGCTTTTGTAACAGTTTCGGTATGGAGCTTTTCTTAAATTTGTGTAAAAAGCCTTTCATTTGAGGGGGGATTGTGTTAAAATCTGCGGGACAGGGTTTTCACCCGAGTATGCTATCTATAATTGGAAGGAAAAGAAAAATGACAAAAAAGAATCTTATAAAGATGGGTCTTGCAGTGGCGGCTGCAACCATGGTGGTGACGGGCTGTAAAAAAAGCGGCACAAATCAGGGAGGCTCAGAAAGCAGTACGGCCGCGGCAGAGAACGAATCTTTGGGGAAAATGACAGACAATGCCAGTATCCGGCTTGGAAACTATAAAGGACTGAAGCTTACAGCCAGGATGGAAGATGTCACAGACGCACAGATGGAAGAAGAGCTGGAAAGACTCCAGGCCCAGTATCCGGCTGAGGTGACAGGACGCCCGGCAAGGGAGGGCGACGTGGCCAATATTGACTATGTTGGAACCAGGGATGGTGAGGCTTTCTTAGGAGGAACGGGAGAAGGATATGACCTGACTCTGGGAAGCGGTACTTTTATTGACGGATTTGAGGATGGTGTCATAGGAATGAGTACGGGAGATGAGAAGGATCTGAATCTGACATTCCCGGAAACGTATGGAAATGCGGAACTGGCCGGGCAGGATGTGGTGTTCCATGTAACCTTAAATGCCATAAAGAGCGCGGCAGAAACTCAAATTGACGATGAACTGGCAAAAAGGGTAACCGGGGATGACAGCGCAACGCTGGAAGACTTAAGAAACCAGGTACATGAAAGACTGGTAAATCAGGCGGAGAGCAATTACTTTAACAAAGCTGGAAGTGAGCTTCTTCTCCAGGCCATCGAAAATTCCCAGGTGGAATGTGACCCGGATGCAGTGGAAGATATGTACAACCAGTTAAAGAGCACATACACAGGCTATGCCGGACAGTATGGAATGGAGCTGGAGGATTTTTTAAGTTTATTTTTGGGAACTGATCTGGATGGGCTGAGGGAAAGTGCAGAAAATCTAGTAAAGCAGGAAATGACTTTGGATGAGATCATAAAGGCGGAAAATATCGTTCCCACAGAAGAGCAGAAAAACCATCTGGCCAGGATGAATTATTTCTCCGATGCGGCGGAGATGATTTCTGTTTATGGTGAGGAGTCTGCCAGCCGTCTCTTCAGTATGGGAGCTGCCTACTA
>CANRXD010000079.1 GCA_947643685.1 uncultured Clostridium sp.
CGGAATTGTTGAATCGGTGAACTTTGTGGGAGGAAGTCCTACATTCAGAGTTGCCGGCGACGATAAGGACTATTCTCTCTCCTATCTTGTGGGAATGGGAAGAGTGGATGACCCCTATAAGAAGGATGAAGAAGGACCAGGAGATGATGGGCCGGGAGAAGAAGGACCGGGAAATGACGGGTCCGGAGATCATGTAGAAGAGCCGTCGGCCGTAAACAATCTTTTTGCAAACTTAAGCAAGAAAGAGAACATTCCGTTTTAGTGTAAAGGAAAAAAATATGGAGATTAAAGCAGTAGAAAGCCTGAACTTCTCCAAACATGCCGCAAAGCGGATTGAAGAACGGGGAATTACAACAGACAGACAGTTTAAGGATGTTCTGGAACACGCGGTAGCGGAGGCCCGGAAAAAAGGTGATAGGGAGCCAGGCGGTTTTTGTTGTAAATGTACCGAATAATGTAGTCATTACAGCCATGTCCCGAGAGGATATGACAGAGAAAATTTTCACCAATATTGACAGTGCTGTTCTCATTCCAAAATAGGCAGGACCGAAAGGGTGCCTTACGAAGTGCCGGAAGTGCAATAGTAGAGACAGCGGAAAGGAAAATAAACATGTTAAGATCAATGGATTCAGCAGTATCAGGACTGCGGGCGCATCAGAACAAGCTGGATGTAATCGGACATAATATTGCAAACGTAAATACCTTCGGATTTAAGACCCAGAATTACAGCTTCAAGGAGGCCATGTATCAGACGGTCACCCAGTCCACGGGGGGTGTTCAGAATACAGACACCACAGCGGCAGGTACCAATGCGGCTCAGTACGGATACGGAACTTTGATGGGGTCCATTACCACGGATATGACCTTCAGTATGCCCACTTACGTCGGGGGGCTGAATGCCTGCATTGACGGTCAGGGATTTTTCATTACCCACGCCAACTCGACAGTAAGCAGTGATGGTGGCACTGGCGGTGGTACCGGAACTGGTGGTGATGGCGTGAGTGTGTCAGATGATGATGTAATTAATAGCTTAAAGGGCCTGGGGTTTGCTTATACCCGTGTGGGGCAATTCCAGCTTGACAGCGAAGGATATCTCACGGATGGGACGAATTTCATCTATGGTTTCCGGCCAGATGCTGATGGTAAGTATGATGATACTGAGTTAGGAACTCTATATGCTCTTAGGGTTCCTACTGATGTAAATGGTACAATTACTGATGGTAGTGATTCACTTCAGGCCAAAAACGTCAAGATCAATGAGTTAGGAGAGGTTACGGCTACGGTAACAAATGACGATGGGACAAATGTGGAGGTTAAACTGGGTAAGATTGCCATTGCAACCTTCCAGAATCAGGAAGGTCTTGCAAAGAGTGGAGGAAGCTATTATTCCGCCAGTATCACTGACAATACAGGCGGCTGTGCCGCGGAAATAGCGGGAAATGGAATAAAGCTGATGTCCGGCTATCTGGAGGCGTCCAACGTGGACCTGGCAAAGGAGTTTGCGGACCTTATTACGACCCAGAGAGGTTTCCAGGCCAATACGAAGATCATTACAGTCAGTGATGAAATCCTTTCTGATCTGATCAGCATGAAACGTTAATTGTAACTGACAGAGACCTGAACAGTTATAGATAATGAAAGCATCTTTCCCGGGGGCTCTTAAAGGCTACCCCGGGAAAGACAAAGGCGAAAAGAGAATGACATGATTACAGTAATCCGTTTGAATGGTGAAGCACTTTTACTTAATTTTTTCCAGATTGAATCCGTGGAAATGATACCTGAAACGAAGATCAGGATGATGAATGGGACGTATTATCTTGTAAAAGACAGTGCAGAATCCATTACCAGGCAGATAAAAGAATTTTTGAGGGATTGCCGCCCTCAGTTTTCATAGTAAACCCATGCCTCTCCGAGGCGCCACCACGAATGAAAGTGGGTTTCCTATGAACCCTCCGGGGGAATGTGCAGAAAACGGGAATGGAAGATGCCGCTTTAAGCGGCCCCGTTTTCGCACGTTCAGCGCCGGAGCGCTGAACTTTCATAAGTAATACAGGAGGCATTTTCATATGGATTTGACAACATTAATAGGAATTGTACTCGGTTTTGTTCTGATCGTTAACGGAATCAAGCTGGAGAATATCGGGAACTTCGTGGATATGCCCAGTGTCCTGATTGTAATTGGCGGAACCCTTGCCGGCATCATCGCAAGCTATCCCTTATCCATTCTGCTGGATATTCCAAAACATTTTTTAATCTTGTTCCGCGGCAAAAAATATAATATTCCGGCATTGGTGGAGCAGATGGTGGATCTGGCCATGGTAGCACGCCAGAATGGTCTTCTGGCCTTAGAGGAGAAGGCGGAGGAAATCAAGGATCCGTTTTTTAAACAGAGTGTATTGATGATTGTAGACGCCAATGACCCGGAGAAGGTTCGGTATGTGCTGGAGCGGGAGCTGGAAAACATGATGGTTCGACATGACGAGGCGGCGGGGCTGTATGAAAAGGGGTCCGCTTACGCACCGGCTTTCGGAATGGTGGGTACGCTGGTTGGACTGATTAATATGCTGAAGGGCCTGAATCTGGACGGTGGGGCCGGTGGGGCCTCCAATCTTGGACAGGATATGTCGGTAGCTCTTATTACAACCTTCTACGGCAGTGTTCTTTCCAACCTTATTTTCCATCCGATTGCAAAGAAACTGCGTATCCGCAATGATGAGGAAGAGCTTTACTGTTCGACTATCATTGAGGGAATTATTGCCATACAGGCAGGAGAAAATCCCAAATATTTAAGGGAACACCTTTTGGCTTCCACGAAACAATCCCTTCAGCGTAAACTGCTGGCAAAAGCTGAAAAAGCCCCAGGTTCAGAGGCAGGTGAAAAGTAATGAAAAAAGGAAACCGACCCACAGACGGCGGCGGCAACTGGATGGATACATACGGCGACATGGTCACCCTTCTGCTGACATTTTTCGTTATGCTTTATTCCATGTCCAGCATAAGTGAACAAAAATGGGAAATCTTTGTACGAAGCATCTACCCTGATGACATGAAGGTGGAACAGGAGGAAATTGATGTTGGCGGAATTATCGATCCTAATGCGGAGACAGATGGAATGAAGCCGGATGAGCTTACCGCAGAGACACCGGATCTGGATACGCTTTACCTGATCATTGCCGAGCACATGGAAGCAAGCGGGGCCGAGGGTGTGACAATCTCAAGAGGCGACGGCTATACTTTCGTAAGCTTTAACGATAATGTGTTTTTTAACGGCAACGAGTCTGCTATTACAGAATCCGGCCGGAAGATTCTGGCTGATTTCTGTGCTGCCATTGATCCGGTGAGTGATCAGCTTTCGCAGCTTAATATTATGGCTCACACGGCTCAGGGGGATCCCAGCCGGCTTAATAATCCACGTGTAGACCGCATGCTGTCGGCCATGCGCGGAGCGGAGGTATGTACTTTTATACAGGAAAAGAATGTGATTGAGCCAGAAAAATTAATCAACATCAGCTATGGACAGTTCAGACCGGTAGCATCCAATGATACTTCAGAGGGAAGGGCGAAAAACCGCCGGGTTGAGATGCTTCTGCTTGACGAAGGGGAAAGCGGGCGTTCCATAAGCGAATATCTTGAAGAATATAATAGCGGTAAAAATGCAGACAGAACCATTGTGACAGGAAGTCAGAAGGGAAATGCTGACTCCGGGTTTACACAGACAGAAGCTTCGCCTGAGAATGTAGCCAGCGTTATGCCGCCTTCGGGCGCAGAGGCTTCGGCAGGCGCAGAAGTTTCAACAGGTACAGAGACTCCGGCAGGTGCGGAGGCTCCGGCAGACACAGAGGTTCCGGCAGGCGCAGAAGCTCCTGCAGACACAGAGGCTCCTGCAGGAACAGAGGTTCCTGCGGACGCGGAGACATCAGAATAAAAGAGCAAAGGTGGTTTCAGCAATGGCAGATGTACTATCCCAAAGCCAGATAGATGCGCTTCTTAAGTCGATGCAGAGCGATGGCCCTGAAAAGACGGAACAGCAAGTTGAGAAGAAGCCGGAGACCGAAGAAACAAAATACAGTAAATATGATTTTTACAGTCCAAGGAAGTTTACTAAGGACAAAATAAGAATACTGAACAGCGTTTTTGAAAACTATGCCCGTATTTTGACTTCACAGGTAAACGGAATATTCAGGGTTCTTACAGATATCACTGTGCTTGAAGTACAGGAGCGCAGATATTATGAGTTCGTCAATTCACTTCATGAAAATGACAGTATTACATTGGCGGACGTTGAGATTGCCGACAAGGGGAAGAATAATGTTCCGCTTATGGTATATGTTACTCCCGGACTGATCATCACGCTGATTAACCACATGCTGGGCGGTGGAGATGAAGTTGTAAAACTGGAGGATAATTACCATTATTCTGATGTGGAAATTGCCTTATACCGGAGAGTGGTGAAGTATTTTGTACAGGCCTTAAAAGATGGCTTTTCCAATTATATTAACGCCAGATTTGAAGTACAGAGAGTTGAAGAAAATCCAAGTATGGTTCAGGAAATTGGTCTTGACGAAACCGTAGCGATTATACATCTCAATGTGGATGTGGCGGGCATGGCGGTAGAAAAGATAAAAATATGTATTCCGGGTACTTTGCTGGAGTATATGTTCCATCTGATCGACAGCCGCAAGCATATTGCCAGAGGATATTCTTATGAGGATAACAAGGAAGTGATCATGGATAACCTGCGTTATACGTCTCTTCCTGTAACAGGCCAGTTAGGTACTGTGGAACTGGAACTTGAGACTCTTTATAACCTGAAGGTGGGTGATGTCATTTCCATGAACAAACCCAAAGACGGAAATGTGAAAGTTTTTGTAGGCCGCCAGCCCTGGTTTACCGGAAAGATGGGGGCTTATAAGAAGAATATAGCTGTCAGCATTGAAAAACAGATTTATGAGGAAGCTGAAAATGGAGACAGTGAAGAGTATCTTAAGCAGGAAAAAATAAATTAAAGCGGAGGATAAGAAGATGGAAAAAATTATGTTAGTAGATGATGCGGCATTCATGCGGATGATGATAAAAAATGCTCTGACAAAGAGTGGTTACAGCAATTTTGTCGAGGCGCAGGATGGGGCGGAAGCAGTGAAAAAGTATGCGGAAGAAAAGCCGGACCTGGTTATCATGGATATTACCATGCCCAATATGGATGGTCTTCAGGCTCTTAAAAAGATTAAAGAAGGGGACGCGTCCGCAAAGGTAGTTATGTGTACTGCAATGGGACAGGAAAGCATGGTGGTGGATGCGATAAAATCCGGCGCAAAGGATTTTATTGTAAAGCCGTTTAATGCGGAAAGAATTGTTCAGACAGTAAATTCCATTTTTGGAAAATAAGGAGGGATACAGATGGCGTATTTAAGTTCTTTTGATATTGCCGCCTCCGGTATGAGCGCGCAAAGACTCCGTATGGATATTGCCGCAGAGAACATAGCAAATATTGATACCACACGGACAGAGGCGGGAGGTCCATACAGAAGAAAAGTTGTGCAGCTTGAGAGCTATGGAGAGGGTTCCTTCCGGGATGCCCTGCGAAGCGCTTCCCGCGGAATGGGATTTTCGGGCAGGAGTGCCGGGGTCAGAGTGGCAGGTATTCTTGAGGATGACAGGGAAATGAAGCGGGTTTACAACCCGGGACACCCGGATGCCGATGCGGAAGGATATGTGAATTACCCCAATGTGGATTTGTTAAAGGAAACAGTAGACAGCATGTCGGCCACCAGATCCTATGAAGCAAATGTGACAGCATTAAATGCAATGAAGCTTATGGCTCAAAAAGCACTGGATATAGGAAAATAGAGGTGTGGTAGAAATTGAGAGAGCAAAAGGAGACGAATAATGGGCGCTTGTGATTTTACGGAGATGGAACTGGATGCCATAGGCGAGATAATGAATATCAGCCTGGGGGCATCAGCCACAGCCGCATCGAAAATGCTTGGTGAAGCAGTAAATATTACCACCCCTACTGTTCAGGTATTGTTGAAAGATGAGTTTGATTTTAAAAAGCTGGAACCAGCCGTGGGGGTTGAGATTTCCTACGTAGAAGGATTATCAGGCAAAAATGTTATGATGTTTGCCCTCAATGATGTCCGTATTATTGTGGGAATGCTCATGGGCGGAGAGATACCGCCGGAGGAATTTGAGCTGGATGAGATCAATATGAGTGCAATATGCGAGGTTATGAACCAGATGATGGGTTCATCCGCTACTGCGCTTTCTGAGTTTTTCGGCTATGCCGTTAATATATCCACGCCGGTATCTTTTCTTGTGGAAAGCGAGAACTGGTTCAAGGAGCGGTTCTTTCCCGAAGGGGAAAAGATGGTGGTGATCCATTTCCTGCTTGAAATAGAGGGAAAGCTGAAAAATGAATTTTTGAATATTATGTCCACGGATCTGGTTAAGCATCTGATTGCGCCTTTTTCAGACAGCCTTAAGGGAAGCGGGGAGCAGCCTGCCGAAAGCCCGCAGGGAAACGAGGCGCTTTTAGAAGCCTCAGGCCCGGTTGAGGTGGAAAAAGAGCTTTCAGAGAACCAGCAGGAGCTGCAGACAGTTATTCAGCCGGAGCAGCCGACCGCACAGACACAACCGGCCGTACAGTTGGAGCAGCCACAGGCAGCCGTACAATCACAGCCGGTGGCACAGCCACAGTCGGCCGCACAACCGCAGGCAGCGGTACAGCCGCAGGCAGTCCCGTCGCCTTCTGCTTATCAGATGCCTCCCGTATATCAGCCGATGCCTATGGATCCCAGTATGCTTCAGCTGTTAAATCAGATGCAGCAGTCCCAGTTACAGATGATGGAACTGATGAAGGATATGAGGGACGCGAAGGATACGCGGGAAAAGGGGAACCGGGATAATGTGCTGATTCATCCACTCCAGAATGTTCCATTGGCAGAGGGTGTCTCAGGCGGTGAGGAGGAAGCTGTAAATCAGGAAATGCTGATGAAAGTTCCTCTGGAAATATCCGTGGAGATTGGCCGGACGAAAAAGCTGGTCAAGGACATTCTGGAACTGACACAGGGTTCGCTGGTGGTGCTGGACAAAATGGCAGGAGAGCAGGCGGATTTATATGTCAATGGACAGTGTGTTGCCAAAGGAGATATTGTTGTGGTAGAGGATAATTTCGGAATTCGTATCACAGAAATTATTGCCAGAAATTTGAATCCTGAGATTTTATAGTTATGACTGATTTTTTTTCATTATTCAGCGCCATATTTATGGTGGGCCTTG
>CANRXD010000080.1 GCA_947643685.1 uncultured Clostridium sp.
GGGAAAGCAATGACGTTGGGAAATGTCTATAAAAACTTCCGCAGACAAGCGGAGGGATGAAAACGGCGGATATCAGACAGTAAGCCACCCGGAGCCTGGAAATTCAGCAGATGATGGGTTTATGAATATTCCGGATGGATTCGATGTGGAAGGGTTGCCATTTTAAGGAGGAGCTATGAAAACGATTGCAATATACAATCATAAGGGCGGAATTGGAAAGACCGTTACGGCCGTAAATTTTGCGTATAATCTTACAGAAAAAGGATATCGGGTCCTGGTGATTGACATGGACCCACAGGGAAATGCTTCTTCGTTTTTTCGGAAGTATGACCTGAACAGGCCATCAGTCAGGGAGCTGCTGACCGGGACCAGGAGGCCGTCCAGATGCATATACCGGACATCATACAAAAACCTGGATATTGTCCCTGCCAATATGTGGCTGCGGGAAGTATCACCGGAAGAGCTGGTCGGCGGGATTACAACCCTGGGGAGTGCCTGCTTTGCAGTGAATTCCAAATATGATTATTGCATCATAGACTGTCCGCCCAGCGTCGATTTTTTAATTGAGGTAGTGATGGCGGCAGTGGATCATGTCATCATCCCGATGAAGCCAGACCGGTTTTCGGCTGATGGCCTGGGAACGGTACATGATATTATCCGGGAATTCGGTCATGGAAGGGTGACAGCGGGTTGTCTGTTTACACAGTTTTCACGAAATAAGGACAGTGTAAAGATTGTAAACGAGGTGTTATTGACCCAGGAAATCCAGGTGTATCAAAACGCGATACGACGGAGTCAGGCGGTTGACCATTCCCTGATTGTAAAAAGGGCACTGGCTCGGTGTGCATCGAAATCCGCGGCGGCTCAGGATTATAAGGATTTTACAGAAGAGTATCTGAGAGAGGAGAAGGCATATGGCGTTGCTTGAAAGCATGATAAAAGCTGATAAGCCATCAAAAAAGGACTATACAGGATTTGCGGTCACAATGGTGCATTACAGCAAATTGATTCCATCGGAGAATAATAACTATTCTGTGGAAAATATCAAAGAACTGGCATATGCAATCCTGCTTTCCGGGGGCATCAAACAGAATCTTCTCGTCAGAAAGAAATCCCCGGATGAATATGAGCTGATTGCGGGGCACAGAAGGCGCCTGGCTGTGAAATACCTGGTGGAAGAGCTGGGGTATGAAGAGTTTTCCATGATGCCGGTGCATGTGGAAAAGTCAGACGATGTGGCAAGTGAGATCAACCTGATTCTTACCAATAGTTCGGCCAGGGAGCGGAGCGACTGGGAGAAGATGATGGAAGTTACCAGGCTTACAGAGCTTATGAAGATATTGCAGACGGGATCTGAACTGGATAAGGAGCGTTTCCGGAAAATATTTGGACAGGGCCCGGAAATAAGCGGCCGTGAAATGCGAAAAGTCGTGGCGGAGAAATTGGGGCTTAGTGAAACAAAAGTGGCCCAGCTTCGCAATATTGAAAAAAATCTGGAGCCGGATTTAAAGAAACGGTTTCAGCAAGGGGATATCGGGATATCTGTTTCAAATGCGGCGGCATCACTGCCCCCTGGAGAACAGAAAAAATTGGCGGAAAAGGAGGAAATCCGAATTGCGGATGTAAAGAAAAAAGCTGTGTCAGAATCTGACACAGAAAAAAGGAAAGCAGAAAGGGAAATTCCGTATTATGAGATTCCCGGACAGGCCAGTTTTACGCTTTCGGACTCTAATCTTCTGGAGGTTCCCTGTGATGAAACGAAAGGCGTTCAGGCCCCGGACGGACTTTCGGCGTATGGGACCCCAAAGAGTGTCTATCCTCCGGATAGTCTGTTCGCGACACCAGGATGTGAGGGTGGCCATGATTGTTTTTCCTGCGCGATGGAGTGTGGGATTCGTGAGAAGGACCGGTATTGTGGGGAGGCGCCGATGGGGAACCCGTTTCCGTGTGAAACCATGTTTGGATTGAAAAACATACAGGATGATATTGGTGATAGATGCCAGTTTGTTAATCATGATTTGGCGTTCCATCGGACGGGAGACGGAGAAGCAGATCCGTGCTGCAAAGAATGTAAAGAGCCATGTGAATATATCTGTGGGCGGGCAATGAAGGCGAGGGAAGCTGCGACAGTGCAGCAGGAACCAGAGGAGGATTCAGAAAGGCAGCAGGACGTGGAAGGTTGCTGCGGAAAGGCAGCAGGCGCAGAAACCGGAAATGAGAAACCTGAAACCGAAGAGGAGATTCTTCGAGAGCCGTTGACGGATTTGCAGCTTTTAAGAGATATGCTTGACAAGCAGAAAGACCTGCTCAGAAAGTTTCTGCAAACTGGACTCGATGAGAACGATGATCACATCCGGAAACAGAAGCTTCTCGTTGGAGCGGTTGCGTCGATGGTAACAGACATGGAGGGAATTCAGGGGGAAGAAAGGCCAGATCAGCCGAAACTCCCAGAGATGAAGAATAATGGTCAGAGAAAGGAATGGCTGCGAAAATACCGGGATTGGGGGCTGTGGTATGAAGATAAAAATATCGGTGTGAAATATTATAAATATGATTTTGATAATGGAGCCCGCCTGATCGCGGAAGAATATGACGAACATAGCCCATACTGCGGAGATTATGTTTCTTCCTTCCTGCATCTGGTTGGCGGGCCGGAACCACCCAAAAATCCTACATATGGATTTGGAAAATGGAACTGGCATAAAACATATAGCCACCATCCGGACAGTGAGACGGAACTTGTTGAATTTTTGAAGGGGGTGCAGAAGAGATGATGGTGGGAATAGAAAGAGATAAAATTGGGGGAATCACACAAAAGGACATAGAGAGAATCCGCAGAAAGGTTAAAATCGGGGATAGAATCCGAGTGAAAACCTTAAAGGCTGCAAGTATAGAACAGCTGAACAATCGGCAATATGGGGCAGTGCGGCGTGGAACCGTTGTGAAAAAATATCCGCATTTTGCGGTAATCAAGTTCATGAACGGTGTACAGGAGAGCATTTTGTGGATTGACCTGTTGAAAGGAGTAAATCATGCATAGATTGACAGAAAAAAATAACCGAGGGGACTGGTGCCTAAAAGGGATTCCATGGGAGTACCTGAGGGAAGGCCAGGTGATCACCAAATAGGAAGCCAAAGCCGCATTGAAAGAATTAGGGGACATCAGGCAGCAGGACAGGCATAGCTGCTGAATTCCCGCAAATAAAAATTATGACTTTACTGGAAAGGAGGCCGGAGCCGCTGGCCAGCGTAAAAGGATATCCTGGCTCCTTTCAGAAAAAATGGAAAAAAGGGAATTAACTACTGAGGAATGGAAGGCGGAGAAGAAAAAGAAAAAGGCCCAGATGACGGCAATGCAGGCGTTGCCCTATAAGGTGAAGGTAATACGGGCAGAGCTGCGGGCATGGGAATTTATTGAAAAGCTGGATGATATGGGACTCAAGGCCCATGTGAGTGTTGGAGGATTAGACAGTATTGTCCTGCTTCTGTTTTTACGTAAAATTGGGATAGACGTGCCGGCAATATCGGTATCGGCCCTGGAGGATAAGAGTATCCAGCGAATACATAGGGAATTGGGTGTGATACCGATAGCGCCAGGAAAGCCAAAAGTGCATATTTTGCAGGAATATGGTTTTCCAGTAGTAAGCAAACGGATTGCTGGAAAAATTGATACATTACAGCATCCAACGGAAAAAAATAAGACTGTCCGTCACGCAATCATTACAGGTGAGTGTGGCGCACAAGGTCATTATGCGAAGAATAGCCGAATGAAACTACCACAAAAGTGGCTTGAACTATTCGCCGGATATGAAAATGAAAATGAGGGGGTAAATTACCGGATTGCCCCATTCCTTGTGTCAAACAAATGCTGTCTGTACATGAAAGAGCAGCCCTGCGATCGTTGGGCGAAAGAGAATAATAGCCGCCCATTTTTAGGCCTTATGGCCTCTGAGGGAGGGCAGAGGGAGGAGGCGCTGATGGAGCATGGCTGCAACTATTTTGGAAAAGGAGTAATTCGCAGCGCTCCGTTTGCCCCATTTCTCCGGCAGGATTTATTACAATTGGCTCTTGATCTAAATGCACCAGTCCCGGAAATTTATGGAGAGATAGCGCAGACACCAGCAGGCATTTTATACACCACAGGAGCACAGCGTACTGGGTGCAGTATGTGTGGTTTCGGTGTACACATGGAAAAGCGTCCACATAGGTTTGATCAATTGCGCCAGCGAAACCTGAAGGAATGGGAATTTTGGATGTACAGGTGCTGTACGGATCCAGAGACAGGGGAAAAGTTCGGATGGGGGAGGGTGTTAGATTACATTGGTGTAGAATGGGAAAATGTACCAGAAGGTATAGATATCCCAAGACAAATGTGACGGCCTGTTGGAAAAAGTGGTTGAATCTCTTGAACAACATGAAAATGTCAACATTCCGGAACCAGTGTTTAAGGCGAAACTTTTAACGGACGGAGAGGTTGACAGATGGGAAGAATATAAATGCCTGGAGAAACAGGGGAAGCTGCTGAAACTGCCTTGTGCGGTTGGGGATACGGTGTATGAGGTGCAGGATTTACGAGAAAGAATTCAGCCTTATATCGTAATTTCGGTACATGTTTCTAGTTGTGGCAATCTGTATGGATGGGAATTGAAAGATGGAAAAGGTGTTTACAGCAATGTAAATGGATTCTCTGAATATGCTCTTGGAAAGTCAGTTTTCCTCACCAGAGAAGAAGCCGAAGTCGCATTGAAAGAATCAGGGGACATCAGGCAGCAGGACAGGCATAACAGCTGAATTCCCGCAAAGAAAAATTAAGACTTGAGGAATGGAGATGTTATCACATTTATCGTTATTTTCTGGAATTGGCGGATTGGATTTAGCGGCTGAACGGGCAGGATTTCAGACAGTGGGACAGTGTGAGTGGGCGGACTATCCAACAAAAGTTTTGGAAAAACATTGGCCGGATGTGCCGCGTTGGAAGGATATCAGATCATTAACAGGAGATAGTTTTTATGAAAGAACAGGATTACGAACAGTTGACGTTGTTTCCGGGGGATTCCCTTGCCAGCCTTTCTCTGTTGCCGGGAAGCGAAGAGGCAAGGAAGATGACCGTTATCTCTGGCCAGAGATGGCTAGGATTGTCAAAGAATTACGGCCCACTTGGGTTATTGGAGAAAATGTTGCTGGAATCATCAATATGGAACTCGAAACAGTGCTTTTTGATTTGGAAACCGAGGGGTATGCCACAAGGACATTTCTTATTCCAGCTTGCGGCGTCGGTGCCCCGCACAGGAGATACCGGACCGCAATTGTGGCCTACTCCGAAAGCGTCAGATGCGGGAGGAACCGGAAAGAAGGGAAGCAAATCTGCGGAATGCGACCGAAAGAAAGGAAATCTGAGAGGGGTAGTGATGTATGCAACACCGCAGGCGCGGGATTACCGAACGGGACAGGCCGGCCGATGGGAAGACAAAAAGAACCGGAGTCGGAATTTGAACGATCAGATAGCAATGTATCCGACACCAACAGGAGCCCGGTTGTGCGGCGGCAGCCATGCAGCACAGACACTGAACAGGATACAGGAAAATGGTCATATTACCGAACAGGAGAAGAGAAGCATGAAATCTGGGAATGGTGGTCAACTGAACCCGGAGTGGGTAGAGTGGCTCATGGGGTTCCCAATCGGGTGGACAGACTTAAATGCTTGGGAAATGCGGTAGTATGGCAGCAGTTTTATCCGGTGTTTTTGGCGATTGCACAAATAGAAAGATAGCATAATTAAAATTTGGAGGGTGAGCAGAACCAAGACAAATGGATTTTATCAAGGATGGATTCATTAAAAATTGAGATTTTGAAAGGATAGAATGAAAAGCATAGAAATAGAAGTAATAAAAAAAATGTGCGAGTGCAATATGAGAATATCCAGGGTTGCAGTAAATATGTATATGCACCGAAATACCGTTGTATATCGACTAGAGAGAATTAAAGAAAAATATGGATTAGACCCTACAAATTTCTATGATTTAGTTAAGCTAAACCAATTGGCGGAGATAGCGTCTAATGAACCGCCAGAATTGGATCCTCTACATTTATGCACTTATTGTGGTTCTGAGATTATGAATAAAAGAAGATACAAATTCTGCTCTGACGAATGTAGAAAAAAGGCATACTCACAGAAATGTAAGCGGATGAGAAGAAATTGTACAGACTGTAATTTTTCCGTAAGAGAGGAGGGCAGAAGAGTCCGCTGTATAAAGACGGGAAAAATTGTAATATCAATAAATGGATTAGGCCATAAAAATATGAAGATGTGTCCATTGAATTAAGATTTGAGGTGAAAAGATGGCAGATATGAACAAAATGTCTCCGGTTGGCGGTGTAGACCGTGGGGAGAAGATGGACAGGATATCTTTACAAAATGCGGTGGAAACCCCGTTCTGGATGGCTGTGTGGGCCACAGAACCGGACAGGAGGATATGTGTAGAGATGTCTTATAGCGATCTGAAAATCATTGCTGATCTGATAGATGCTGCAAGGGGAAAGTTAAAACCAATGAATTAAAAATATGCAGGAGGAAGAGGATGCAGCAGGAGAAAATTGTAGAGAGCATGAGACAAGTGGATTTTTCGGATTTGAGATTCCCTCTGATAGTGGTGTATAAAAATCCCAAAGATTATCCAGATGCTTATGTAGCCAGGGTGTGGGAAGGAGCCAGAAGTCTTCCAACAAATATAATCATCAAGAGGGAAAAGCTTCAGGAGATAAGAAAAGACATAAAGGCAGCAGGATTCACAATAAGGATTGCGCCGAAAGCAGGAGAGGACCCAGTGATTGTGGAGACATGGATCTAATAGGAAAAGTGAAGAGACCTGATAGAAATTAAAACCCGGAGGGAAATTTATGAGAGCAACATGTGAAATTATAGCAGATTTAAAAGATGGGAAAGAAGTTACGTATGAAGAATTAAAGATGGCTTGTTTGGTACAGTCAAGTATAATTTTCTTCTATCAGCAGGATACAAAGAAATTGCTAAAAGGCGGTATTGGAGCGGACCTCGTAAAACAGATGGATTATAATGATGAAAAAACATCGTCAAAGGAGATGGTTTTCGATTCCACATCGTTTGTACCGGACAGGATCCTATTGATCCCCGCCTGT
>CANRXD010000081.1 GCA_947643685.1 uncultured Clostridium sp.
GGAAAGCTTATGATGATACTGGTAACAGGGGCCAGCGCCAGCGGGAAATCGGCTTTTGCAGAAAAGCGCCTTGTGGATATGGGAGAAAAAAAACGCATTTATGCTGCCTGCATGATTGCTTGGGATGAGGAGTGCAGAGAACGGATCAGACGGCACAGGGCCATGAGAAAGGGAAAAAAGTTTGAGACCAGAGAATGCCCTGTGGATCTGGAAAATCTTAAGATTCCGGAAAAAAGTGCTGTGCTGCTGGAATGCATGTCAAATCTGGCGGCCAACGAGCTGTACCGGGAAGACATGGATGCCGGGGTGGATATTTCCGTCCGCAGTCCGGGGGCCGGGGAGCGGATTTTAAGGGGGCTTTATAAAATCAGAAGTCAGGCAGAGGACCTTGTGGTGGTGACGAATGAGGTTTTTTGCGGCATGGATTTCTATGACAGGGAGACAGAAGAGTACAGACGGCTCCTTGGAAAGCTGAACCAGGAACTTTTTTCCATGGCGGACGAGGCGTGGGAGATTGTTTTTGGCATTCCCGTATGTCTGAAAGGTGAGAAGACGGCGGCCGGCGGCCGGGAGGAGAAGGAGGAACAGAGGATAGATTGTGGGGAAGACAGGAGAGAGCAGAAGGCGGCCTGTGGCCGAAAAGACAGGGGAGTACATATGAGGCTGATTGTGGGGGGAGCGCACCAGGGAAAAAAAGAAACGGCACTTAAAATTCTGGACCGGGAGCATAAAGCCGGGGCGGAAACCATGGCGGATGGCGGCAGGGATTCTTTTGATGCAGCTTTTAAAGGAGAGCTGGTTTTAAATTTCCATGAATATATCAGGCGGTTTTCTTTTCTGAAGCCTGAAGAAGCCAGAGATAAAATGCATCTGTTTCTGGAGCTGCTGAAGAAAGAAAATCCCGGCGTTACCGTAGTCTCCGATGAAATCGGCTGCGGCATTGTCCCTGTGGCAAAAGAGGACAGATTGTGGAGAGACCTGCTGGGGGAAGCTCTCCAGGATCTGGCCAAAGAGTCAGATGAGGTTTACCGGGTAATATGCGGATGTGTTCAGACACTGAAAGGGGAGATAAAATAATGGAGTACAGGCATGGAGGAGATGTGTACCGCAACAGGCAGGTGGAGCTGGATTTTTCTATTAATATCAATCCCCTTGGGATGCCGGAGGCCGTGAGGCAGGAAGCCTTAGCGGGTGTTCTGGAAAGCGCCCGCTATCCGGACAGCCGGTGCGGGAGACTTAAGACGTTGACGGCGGATTATTACCAGGTGCCGGAGGATTGTCTTATATTTGGAAACGGCGCGGCAGAGCTGATTTTCGGAATTGCCCGGGCAGCGGCGGCAAAAAAGGCCGTTCTTCTGGCACCGTCTTTTACAGAATACGAGGCGGCTTTGAAATGTACGGGGACGGACTGCCGGTTTTTTTATTTAAAAGAGAAAGAGGGATTCCGGCTTCCTGTGGAAGAATACCTGGAATTTTTAGAGAAGGAAGCGCCGCAGCTGATTTTCCTGTGCAATCCGTCTAATCCGGTGGGGACAGTGACAGAGCGGGAGGATATGAAAAAAATTCTTGATTTTTGCGGTGGCCGCGGGATTTTTGCCGTGGTGGACGAGTGCTTTCTGGATTTCCTGGAAAACGGCAAAGCCCTGTCTGTGGCGGATGAGGCGGCAAACGGCAATGAGGGCCTTTTTGTGCTTCGCGCCATGACGAAAATTTTTGCCATGGCGGGCCTGAGGCTGGGATATGGTTTCCTTGGAAACAGGAAGCTTAAGGAATCCATGGAAAGCTCCATCCAGCCCTGGAATGTGTCCATTCCGGCCCAGTACGCGGGCTGCGCTGCCTTTGGACTGGAGGAATCATTATCTTTCCGCCACCCGGGAGCTTTTAAAAAGTCAGCGGGAATATCTTGGGAGAGGTCTTTTGGAGGCCGGCTTTTCTCTTTTTGACTCCCGGGCCAATTTCCTCTTCTTTAAAGATTCTGAAAAGAGAGAAGAACGGGCTCTTTATCAGTATTTTCTGGAACAAAAAATCCTGATCCGGTGCTGTGATGATTTCAGAGGGTTAAATGGAAGGTTTTACAGAATCTGCGTTAAGAGACAGGAGGACAACGAACGGTTTCTTGGGGCTTTGCAGGGGTATTTAAACAAAAAAACAAATCTCCTGTTGCAGAAACCATTTAAAGCTGATATACTCTAACAAATAACCGTTACGAGTTCACGGGGCGGGGGAAACCGGACAAGAAGATGCCCCATGAAGAGTAATAAATAATCTAAAAGGAGCTTATTGACAAACATAAGAAAGAGAGGGAACCTTAGAATGGGTAAGATCATTGGAGAGGGCATTACATTTGATGATGTGCTGCTGGTGCCGGCATATTCAGAAGTAATTCCCAATCAGGTTGATGTTTCCACAAACCTGACGAAAAAAATCAAGTTAAACATTCCTTTCATGAGTGCGGGAATGGATACGGTTACGGAACATCGTATGGCCATTGCAATGGCAAGACAGGGTGGTATCGGCATTATTCACAAAAACATGTCGATTGAAGCACAGGCAGAAGAAGTTGATAAGGTTAAGCGTTCAGAAAACGGAGTTATCACAGACCCATTTTATTTGTCCCCGGAACATACATTAAAGGATGCCGATGAACTGATGGCAAAATTCCGTATTTCCGGTGTCCCGGTCACAGAAGGACGGAAGCTGGTGGGAATTATCACCAACCGTGACTTGAAGTTCGAGGAAGATTATTCCAAAAAGATTAAGGAGTGTATGACCTCTGAAAATCTGGTTACGGCGAAAGAGGGAATTACCATGATGGAGGCCAAGAAAATTCTTGCCAAAGCAAGAGTAGAAAAGCTTCCGATCGTGGACGATGATTTTAACTTAAAAGGACTTATTACGATTAAAGATATTGAAAAGCAGATTAAGTACCCCAACTCTGCAAAAGATAACTATGGAAGACTTCTCTGCGGTGCTGCCGTTGGAATCACTGCCAATGTGCTGGAGCGCGTGGAGGCCCTGGTAAATGCAAAAGTGGACGTGATCGTGCTGGATTCGGCCCACGGACATTCCGCAAACGTAATCCGCTGTGTGAAAATGATTAAAGAGGCGTTCCCCGCAGTGCAGGTCATTGCAGGAAATGTGGCCACGGGAGCTGCCACAAAGGCCCTTATTGAAGCTGGTGTAGATGCCGTAAAGGTGGGAATCGGGCCTGGCTCCATCTGTACCACACGTGTGGTTGCGGGAATTGGCGTACCGCAGATCACCGCAGTTATGGACTGCTATGAAGTGGCCAGGGAGTACGGCGTTCCGATCATTGCAGACGGCGGAATCAAATACTCCGGCGATGTGACAAAGGCTCTGGCAGCAGGTGGAAGTGTCTGCATGATGGGAAGTATGTTCGCCGGATGTGATGAGAGCCCGGGAGACTTCGAACTGTATCAGGGAAGAAAATACAAAGTGTACCGCGGCATGGGCTCCATCGCCGCCATGGAAAACGGCAGCAAAGACCGTTATTTCCAGACCGATGCCAAGAAGCTGGTTCCCGAAGGAGTTGAGGGGCGCGTGGCATATAAGGGATTTGTGGAAGATACCGTATTCCAGATGTTAGGAGGTCTGCGGGCAGGTATGGGATACTGCGGCGCCCAGACAATCAAAGAGCTTCAGGAAAACAGTCATTTCGTGAAGATTTCTGCCGCCGCGCTTCGTGAGAGCCATCCTCATGATATCCATATCACCAAGGAAGCTCCCAATTACAGCATTGATGAATAAGAAAAAAGTCAGGAGGACAGGCTGTACGGCCGGGCGGTGATACCGCCTGCCGGGCAGCCTGTTCTGCCTGACGCGTGGCATTGCAAACAAATCAGATATGAAGCCTGGAAAAATCAATTTCCAGACCGTCGCAAATATTCACTTTGACAGTATCACTGAGGGAATGAAGAACCGGTCCGCCATCATGCTCCATGTCATAGATTGCAATAGTTTTCTTTAATGGATCAACAATCCAATATTCTCTGACTCCGTTTGCCCGGTATAATGCAAGCTTTGTGTAATAATCCAGACGTTTGCTGCCGGGTGATACGATTTCAATAATCCAGTCAGGTGCACCATGGCAGCCTTTATCATCAATTTTTTCGGGATCGAAGATAACGCTGATATCCGGTTCCAGATAATTTGACAGGTCAGATTCCTCTTCATTGTGCAGAAATACTGCGAACGGTGCCGGAATTACTTCACATATGCCATTGGTATCTCTGATATAGGTTCCGATTTCCAGGTACAGAAAAGACAGGGTTCTCTGGTGTGCTGTGCCTGGTGGCGCCATGTTGTAGATTTGCCCGCCGATCAGCTCCGCCCGGCGCCCTTTTGGCAGATTGTAGATATCATCTATGGTGTAAGTGTGTTCTTCTGGTAAAGGCATAGGGTCACGCTCCTTCCTGAAATATGTATGGTGATGCCTGCGTTCGCATGGCTGAACTGTTACGGCATTATATTTTATCCCATCCACATGCTTGTATTGTAACATTTTTTCGTTTACAATGCAATTTATAGTGAACGACAAATGAAAGCCGATTTAACAGTTTAACCGGAAGACTGAACTGTTACAAGCAGAAAAACAGCTGCACAGATAAAGGAGTTTTTTCATGAGTATATTAAACGTTGAACATTTGAGCCATGGCTTTGGAGACCGGGCGATTTTTACGGATGTGTCCTTCCGGCTTTTAAAGGGGGAACACATCGGTCTGATTGGCGCCAACGGTGAAGGAAAATCCACTTTTATGAGCATCATCACAAATAAGCTGATGCCGGATGAGGGAAAAGTAGAATGGGCAAAGAATGCCAGGGTGGGATATCTGGACCAGCACACGGTTCTGGAAAAAGGAATGACCATCCGGGATGTGTTAAAAAGCGCCTTTGGGTTTCTGTTTGAAATGGAAGAGAAGATGAATGCCATCTGCGACAGAATGGGGGAGGCGCCGGAGGATGAAATGAATGCCATGATGGAGGAGCTTGGAACCATTCAGGATCTGTTAATGGCACATGACTTCTATGTGATTGATTCCAGGGTGGAGGAGATCGGACATGCCTTTGGTCTGGATGAAATCGGCCTGGATAAGGATGTGGAGGAGCTGTCCGGAGGTCAGAGAACCAAGGTGCTGCTTGGTAAGCTTCTGCTTGAAAAGCCGGATATTCTTCTTCTGGATGAGCCCACCAACTATCTGGATGTCCAGCATATCGAGTGGCTTAAGCGGTATCTTCAGGAATATGAGAATGCCTTTATTTTGATCTCCCATGATATTCCTTTTTTAAACAGCGTGGTGAATTTGATTTACCATATGGAGAATCAGAAGCTAGACCGTTATGTGGGAGATTATGACAGATTCCTGGAGGTTTATGAGATGAAAAAGAGCCAGCTGGAGGCTGCCTACAAGCGCCAGCAGCAGGAAATTGCAGAGCTTCAGGATTTTGTGGCGAGAAACAAGGCACGGGTGGCCACCAGAAATATGGCCATGTCCAGACAGAAGAAGCTGGATAAAATGGAGGTCATCGAGCTGGGAAAGGAAAAGCCCAGGCCGGAATTTCATTTTCTTAATGCCAGGGCAGCCGGAAAGATAATTTTTGAGACCAGGGATCTGGTAATCGGCTATGAGGAGGCTCTTTCCAGGCCTTTAAATTTTTCCATGGAAAGAGGAGAGAAGATTGCCGTCACAGGGGCCAACGGAATCGGAAAAACCACCCTTTTAAAGAGTATTCTGGGACTGATCCCGTCCCTGTCCGGTTCGGTGGAGCTGGGGGACTACCTGTATATCGGCTATTTTGAACAGGAGCTGGCTCCGGGAAATACCTCCACATGTATTGAAGAAATCTGGAAAGAATTTCCCTCTTATACCCAGTACCAGGTGCGGGCGGCCCTGGCCAAATGCGGCCTGACCACAAAGAACATTGAGAGTCAGGTCCGCGTCCTTTCCGGTGGGGAACAGGCCAGGGTAAGGCTCTGTAAGCTGATAAACAGAGAGACAAATATTCTGCTATTAGACGAGCCCACGAACCACCTGGATGTGGATGCCAAGGAAGAATTAAAGCGTGCCCTGCTGGAATATAAGGGTGCCGTACTTTTAATTTGCCATGAACCGGAGTTTTATGACGGTCTGGTATCCAAGGTATGGGATTTAAGCCAGTGGTCTTTAAAGCTTTAAATCAGTCGATGCGGACTTTCTCAAATTTCCGGATGAAATCCACACAGAAATCTGCGGTGGCGTTCAACATTTCCTCGCCCCATTCTGCGGTGGCTGTTTCCGGAGAATCAGGGCCGTACCAGCCACATGAGGAATAATGGTCCACCCGGCGGGGAACCGGAACGGAAATACCATTGGAGAATACGTGAAAAGCCCCGGCAAAGGTAAGATCTTCGCTTAAGTCTTTGGGGACAAAGGGCATGAAATATTCCATATGTACAAAGGAAGGATTGATGGCCAGCATGGCCGCCGTTTCCTCACCGCCGCCATGTCCGCCCTTCCATTTGGGATTTATGTCTCCGGCCAGAGTCCACCAGTTTAAAAGGCAGCCCAGGGCGTGTTTTTTGTCCAGATCTAGGCAGACGTCCTGAAGAACAGGAGTATTGCCGCCGTGGCCGTTTAAAAAGACGAATTTACGGATTCCGTGGCCATAAAGCTGATCTGCCACACGGGTGACCAGATCATAGAGGCCCCGGGAGCCGATGGTGATGGTTCCGGGAAAAAGGGCATGCTGGTCCGCGACACCGAAGGGGATTGTGGGAGCGATGAGAATTTCCAGGCGGTCATCCATCCGCTCGCAGAGAGCCCTCGGAATGAGGAAATCTGTTCCCAGGGCAAGCTGGGAGCCGTGATTTTCCGTACTGCCGACGGGAATGATGACAATGTCCTTCTGTTCAAAATATTCTTTTGCCTGTACCCATGAAATTTGTTCAAGAAACATATGGCTGCCTCCTTTTTGCAAGATGCGGGGCAGTCTGTACTGCCCCGGCACATATAGCTTTTTTGTAACTGTTTTGCCTCCTGTCTGATGTTGTCTTACAGTCTGCACCGTAAAGGTGCAGGCCTGCCAGACGGCTGCAGGTTTCTTTCAGTATATCACAGGAAGAAACAGTTGGCT
>CANRXD010000082.1 GCA_947643685.1 uncultured Clostridium sp.
GCTGTTCCTCTTTTCCAATTCCAAAAGCCTCAAAAATCTCTTCCTGCCCGGCCGTAAGAATCCGTTCATAGCGACGATAAAAATAAAGAAGATTTCTGAAGTGAAGGAACTTTGCAGGAATCGGGAAATCGAACACCCACTCATAATCAATGCCGTATACAACGCCGTCGGACACCATCAGATTTTCAAACAGCCCGTCCACATTGGAAACGGAAACCACCCGGTCCTCCATAGGCGGTATCTCTCCGAATACGGAACAGAATGCCCCGTCGGGAACAAAATTTTCCCGGACGCCACTGTCCTTCCCCTCTCCAAAATCCTCCGGGAACACCAGGGCCATGGCCTTCCTTAAGGCCACATAGGGCACTTCGCCCATTCTGATTTCCTCTCCCAACACATCTCCAATGGTCTTCCCCGTCAGATAGGGAAACCGCACCGCTTTTCCCCCGGAAAGCAACTCCGGTTTTAAAAAGCAGATCCCGGAATTCAGACTCTTAATTTTCTCATATTTTTCGCCAAAGGACAGAATATGAGCCCGTCCCTCATCAGTGAGAGCCGTCTTCTCCACAGAAAGCATTCCATCCTGTCGGACGATGACCGTTTTCAGCTGGAACTTTTCCGCCCTGGTCCGGTTATATTTTACAAATGTGATCTGTCTCATAGGCTCCCCTTCTCCCAGACGCCAAGAAATGAATTGGCAAATTTCGTAAAGGTCCCGTTCTGGCATGCCTTGGCCATGGCCTCTTCCTCGCTTCCAAACCAGAAGCCCGGTCCGTCAAGCCTGGCGGAAATATTGGTCACATCCCCGGTCTGCGGAAGATAGGCATCGGAATAAACCGTCACCGGGTAGCGGTAATCCGGAACCGGATAGTACAAAAGAAAGCTTCCGCCATTTTCCTCCACCAGCTCCTCAAAAAGTCCCCGAAACTCCACCTCGAGAAAGGAGGTGCCAGGCTGTTTGGCTCCCATCCAGTAGCGGACACCGGCCTCATTTTCCGCTGCCGCCAGAAGCTTTCCCCCCGGTTTTAAGAATCCTGCGGCCTGTTTTAAAATCTCCGCGGCCTCCTCCTTTTTACCGTCCGAAAGAAATCCCCCTAACACCACATAATCAAAGGGAGTTTCCATTCTCTGCTCTGCCGTCCTCCCCGTATTCCCTGTCGGTTTATACTCCCTGAATCCAGACGGTTCGGCGGCGGATCCTTTTTTGTCCCCCATGCGGATGTAGAATACATTTCCCCTGCCCTGGTGACGCAGACGGTTCACCTCCAGATTTTCATCCCTGGAATCCCAAACCACGACTTCTTTGGTCCGCTCCGCCAGCACTCCTGTGTAGGAACCATAGTCAGAGCCGATCTGGAGCACCCTGGCATCCGGCTCAAACTCCACCCACTCAAAGAGATTTTCCCTGAGCGGCGAAAATGCATAGAGGCACTGAGGACATGTCTCCCCCTTCAATGCCGCCTCTGTATCATTCTTATACTTTTCCAGCAAATCCAGAATTTCGTAACTAAAATCCTTCATATTCTCTGTCTCCTAGAGTGTGTTTGAACTAAGCCCGTGTAAGCTTTGTCTCCACCACCGATTCCATATCGTAAACGCCGACAGTATTTTTATTGGAGATCACCGTAATATTCGCCACATCGTACAGCCGGTGGTATACCACGTGTTCCTCCCCCTCAAAGCCCGTACAGCTCATGGAGAGAAGATACTCTCCGCCCTGCAGAGTCATTTTCTGGGTAAAGGACACATCATAAACATCTCCCGCATTTACCTGTTTAATATCGGCCCCCTCATACATGGTATTGGTTCCCGAAAGGTCTGTCCCCTTTTTATCCTTTATGGTATAGGTAAAAATCGGGCACGGAAGCGGCGCATGAAACCGGATCCGCTCTTTGATGGTGAACATCTCTCCTTTAAGAAGCAGATTCGTTAAATTTCCTCTGGCATCAAAAAGGCCCAGATCAAAAATCTCCGCCCTTCCGTCTCCATACTCGGTACGGTTGGCATTGATGGTAATTTTCTCCTTCATAAGACTGTTCTCATCCCCACCCGCATGTTCTGCCCGGCTCGGCCTTTCGCCTTCCGGGCCGGCCGTCTTTCCCATGCCGCCGGAATAATCATTCTCCAGTTCTTCCTTTAAAGCGTCCATCTGGTTTGCCAGAATCTTTTTATACAAATCCACCATGTGACCCGGCTCACCCTCGGCGATAAATTCTCCCTTATTTAAAAGCACCACCTTATCACAATACTTGATAATGCTTCCCATATCATGGGTTACCATGAGAATCGTAGTGCCGCTCTTTCGGATTTCCTCCATGCGGCGGTAGCACTTGGCCTGAAAAAACACATCTCCCACAGAAAGAGCTTCATCCACAATGAGAATTTCCGGCTCCACGTTAATGGCCAGGGCAAAAGCCAGCCGCACAAACATACCGCTGGAATACGTCTTCACCGGCTGATAAACAAAGTCCCCAATGTCTGCAAATTCCAGAATTTCCCGGAGCTTTGCATCCATCTCCTTCTTCGTATACCCCATCATGGTGCCGTTCATGTAGATATTTTCAATTCCGGTATAGTCCATGTTGAATCCGGCGCCCAGCTCCAGAAGGGCTGAAATCTTCCCATCCACATTTACGGTCCCCGTTGTCGGCGTCAATACTCCGGTAATGATTTTTAAAATGGTGGATTTTCCCGAACCGTTGGTGCCGATGATTCCCACCGTCTGTCCCTTTTCCACCGAAAAAGACAGCCCGTTTAAGGCATAGAAATCTTTGTGATAGCTTTTATGGGTCACACTCAGGGATTCCTTCAGCCTGTCGATGGGTTTGTCATACAGCCGGTATATTTTTGTTACGTCTTTTACTTCAATCGCATTCTGGGACATGAATTCCTCCTACCTCACCATTACAGAACATCGGAAAAATGCGGACGCAGCCTCTTAAACACCTTGAGCCCCACAAGCATCATTCCAATGGTCACGGCCCAGAAATAAACAGTCAGCGTGGGCCGCTCGAAAAACCAGTTCCCTGTCAGCATGCTGTCCCGGTATCCGGCTGCAATATAATAAAATGGATTCAGCTTAAGAATCGTAGACGCAATGGTGATGCCCTTGTCTAAAAACAGCTGCTCGCTGTACATGATCGGGGTCAGCCACATGCCAAACTGCAGACAAATCCCCACAATCTGGGCCATATCCTTAAAAAAAACCTGAATGGCGCTGGTCAGATAGATGAGAGCCAATGCATACATGGATGCCGCGAAGGAATAGTAAAGGATCTGAAGCCAGGTAGCCATGGGTCTGTTTCCTCCGATGAGAAACACGACAAACATGATCAGCACAAAAAAGCCATGAACAAACAGGCTGGAAATCAGTTTAATAATCGGAAGAATTTCCACCCGAAACACCACTTTTTTCACCAGATAATTGTATTCCTGAAGACATCCGGTTCCCGTGTTCATGGCCTCGGAAAAGAAAAACCAGGGCGCAATGCCGGGAATCAGCCATTCAATATAGGATGCATTGGGAACCGGAGGCGCGCTCTTAAAACCGACAGGCCCAAAGATCATCCAGTAAATAAGCACGGTAACAATGGGCTGGACAAACATCCAGACAATTCCAAAGTAAGAGCCCACAAACCGCTTTTTAAAATCCGCCCTGGAAAGATCCCACACAAGCCGCCGCTTCGCCACCAATTCCTTAAGAAGAGAACTAATATAATTCACGCTGTTATCAAACCTCTCTTACCGCTCAAACTTAAAAGTTTCGCCAAAGCCGCCCCATTTCTTGTCCTTTTCGGAAATAATCAGTTCCATTCCCTCCTCAATGGGCCATTTTACACCGATGGTTTCATCGCTCCATAACAGGCCGCCCTCATCACCGGGATGATAGAAATCCGTACACTTATAGGCGAACTCCGCCTCATCGGACAGAACCAGAAAGCCATGGGCAAAACCCTCGGGAATATAAAACTGCTTCTTATTTTCAGCAGAAAGCTCCACGCCGAACCACTTTCCATAAGTCTTTGAACTGGTCCGCAAATCCACAGCCACATCAAACACCGTACCGCGCACAGCCCGCACCAGCTTTCCCTGGGAGAACTGTTTCTGGAAATGCAGTCCGCGGAGCACGCCTTTCACAGACATGGACTGGTTGTCCTGTACAAACACCATGTCAAGGCCGGCCTCTTTAAAATCGTTCTGGTTATATGTCTCCATGAAATATCCGCGCTCATCCTTAAACACAGTCGGCTCAATCACATAAAGTCCTTCAATCACTTTTCCTTCCACTTCACAGGGAGTTACTTTAATTTTACCCATTTTTCTTACCTCGCTTCTAAAATCGTAACAGTTCAGCCCTGCCTCTTCTTGCCCGCGTGCCGCGAACAAGAAGCATATGGCGTCCGCCTTATGAAGCAAGGCTGAACTGTTGCCTAAAATTTGCCTGTCCTAAATAATACCACTACAAACGCATACTTACAATACTAAATAGCCGCAAAGCCCCATAGCAGTCCAGAACACACATGTAAAAAAACAGCTTTTCGTCACTGCCTGCAGTCCGCACCAGGCGGTCATTTTTCATGGTCATGATTACAAAGGGCAGCATGGGAAGCAGATACCGCCCCTGCACTCCCTCAATCACTCCGGAACTTAAGGGGGTCCACCCCACCATCATGGCCGTCATGAGCCCCGCCAGACAGGAAAACGCAAGAAACAGAATCCACGCCTTCTGCCATCCCGACAGGTACAGGGCCTCTCCGGCCCGCCGGATTCCCAAAAGCGCCAGGCAGGCAGCCAGAAAAACCAATACAAAAAACGGAACCGACAACACCGGATCCAGGTTTCCGAGGCTCTCTCCCAGCATGGAAAGCGCCCATTCATCTCCCTGATGTACCAGGGTCTCATACATCATCCGTACATACACCCGGGGATTATGAAGGATATAGGGAATGGAAAATCCCTCTTCCCCGGCCCAGGAGACATAAGTATCGGCTCCCACGGCATAATCTGAAATCGTTTCCCGGTTCACCAGGATCATGGCAGCCAGAAACGCTGCTGCCACAACGGCCGCTGATATTCCCCAGTTTTTCCAACCGCCAAACTTTTTTACAGGAATGAGAAGCGCAAACCCCAGCAGCACCGCATACACCATTTTGCAGGGACCAAAGGCCGCCGCCAGCAGGGCTAACAGCACAACATCCCGCTTCTGCACCACAGGCTTTGCAAAGGCCAGGTACAGACAGTAGCTTCCGAAAAAGAAACACATTCCCATAATAAATGCGTCATAAGAACAGGAAGCAGCCAGGTGAAGAGACATAGGCAGAACAGAAACCCCGCAGACCGTCATTTTCCCAAAAGGCAGTACTTTCTTGGCGCCATAAATCATCCCGGCAAAAAATAAAAGGTTAAAAAAGCGTCCCAAATATGCAAGAATGATACAATTGACTCCAAGAAGTCTTGCAAACGTAATTCCAAGAGCCTGCGGGACATAGGAAACCGGGGTTGTCTTTACCGGCTTTAATACGGAGGAAACCATCTCTTTTCTCTCCGGAGAAACAAAACCACCGGCGGCATGTGCTCTGATCTCCTCCCATGTCTTCTCCGTTAACGTCCGCCCCAGGGAAACCCGCTCCTCCATTCCCGAAGCGCCATTTACATTCTGAAGGAATTCGTCCTCCAGCCGCATCCGCACGTATCCCTTTTCGTCCACGGGAGACTCGCCAAGAAAAACATTGGAAATTCCATAAGCGCTGGCAAAATGGGAAATTTCATCCGGAGCAGAAAGAGGAGGCAGGGCAATGAGATACATGCTGCCAAAGAAACAAACAGCCAAAGCCCCGCATACCTCCAAAGGCCATTTTTTCCAGAACAAACCCGCCGCCAGAATCAGAAGAAACACCATGGCGAAAAAAAACAGCCAGCCATATATGGTGCCAAGCCATAAATTCCCCGAAGCAAAAGCTCCGGTTCTCGTATCCATAAAATGCCAGCCACCCAGAACTGTCAGAAGAAACACCATGACCACGGGGCCTTTATACCCTCTCATTTGCTTCATTGCCTATTCCCCATCCTTCTCCCGCCGCAGATTTTCATCTATGGCCATCTTCTGCGCCAGATCCTTAATTTTTGTCTCCAGCTGCGAAATCTTTACGGACATCCGGAACATTTTAAGGATCAGGAGGAAAATTACAAACAGAAAAATAAAATTCACCGGTGTCTGGGTACCCGCCATATCCGACATCAGATATACGATCTTCGGGAACACGCTGAATACAATCAGCAAAAAGGAAAACCCGATCCAGAATACAGAATCCTCAATCCGCATTTGAGACATGCGGACCTTTCGCAAAATTAATATGGTCGTCAGTATAGAAACAACGGTAAGTACTACCCGCAGCAAAAGCGTCATTGACTGTTCCCCCCTTTACCCCTTATCCCGCTTTCTGAAATTCCGTATAAACAGGATGGAAATCAGCATCTGTATCATATACCTGGAGGCGTTAATGGGGGTCAGATAGCTGGCGCCGCAAATACGCTCATCCATAACCACAGGAACCTCAGCCACCTTTGCGCCCTGCTTTAGCAGATAGGAAATGGTATCCGGCTCCGGTCCATAATTTAATTCCCTGGAAAATTCCTCAATCATCCTTCTGTTAAACATCCGCATCCCGGAGGTAGGATCCTTAATCACTGTCTTTGTGGTCAGGCGGATGGCAAATTCAATCAGATTGCTCCCCAGCATCCGCATGGAGCCAATCTTTTTTTTCTCCGTGAACCGCGAACCGATCACAATGTCATATCCCTCATCCATTTTTTCCTTCATGGGGCCGATATACTCCGGCCTGTGCTGTCCGTCTCCGTCAAACTGAATCGCACAGGAATATCCCTTCTTGCAGGCATAGCGGATTCCTGCCTGAAACCCTCCGGAAAGTCCAAGATTCACCGGAAGGTCCAGACAATTATAATGTCTTTCCTTACAGATCTCTCCGGTTCTGTCCCGGGACCCGTCATTGACCACCACATAGTCAAACTGCGGAAACTCCCTGGTCAG
>CANRXD010000083.1 GCA_947643685.1 uncultured Clostridium sp.
CGGGGATCCAGGAAGTCTCGGAGTCCGTCTCCCAAAAGATTCAAGCTGAGAACCGATATAATGACAAAGGCCCCCGGAAAAATTGCAGTCCACGGCGCTTTGGAAAGCACCTGCTTGCTGGCCTGAAGAATATTTCCCCAGCTGGCTGCCGGAGCAGGAATGCCCACTCCCAAAAAGCTTAAGGATGCCTCAGAAATAATGGCCTGAGCAAAAATAAAGGATGCCTGTACAGTCAGGGACGAAACTACACTGGGAAGAATAATCTTCCACAAAATCCGGAAATCACTGGCACCCTGTATTTTTGCGGCCTCCACATAAACCTGCTCCCTGGCCACTAAGGCCCCCGCCCTTACCACGCGGGCAATGCTGGGCGTATATACCACCGTCAGCGCCAGGATTACATTCCAGATAGATGCTCCGAGAGCCGCCATTAGGGCAACCGCCAGAAGGACTCCGGGAATTGCGATCAGTCCGTCACAAATACGCATCAGGATATTGTCCAGAATCTTAAAATAGCTGGCATAAATTCCAATAATCGTTCCCAGAATGGAAGAGAAAATCGTCACAGCTCCCCCAACGCAAATGGAAACCCGTGCTCCGTGCATAACGCGAATAAATAAATCCCTTCCAAATTCATCAGTGCCGAAAATATGTTCTGCCCCGGGTGGTTTCAGCCTGTCCAAAACTTTCATCTCATTTGGGTCCACAGAGCTGACAGCCGGAAGAATCAGGGCTGCCAGTACAATAATAGCCATACCCACAAGACCGATTATAAGGGCCGGATTGGACAGGAATTTTTCTTTTCTCAGGCGGCGCTGTTCCTCAAGAATCGCCTGACTTCGCTCTTTTGCAGCAGCTTGTTTTTTTTCTTCTGTCACTTTGCCACCCCCTATTTCTTTCCAAGCTGAATACGCGGGTCGACCATTCCATACAGAATATCCACTGTAAGGTTCACACCCACATACAATAAAGTTACAAACAGAACGACTCCCTGGATCACATAAATGTCGCGCCTGTTGATAGCATTAATAGTAAGAAGTCCGATTCCAGGTATATTGAACAGAGTTTCCGTCACGATGGCCCCTGTGATCAGAGTTCCAAAAGACTGGCCCACAACCGTCAAAACCGATGGCGCTGCATTTTTTAATGCATGGACTAAAAGAACGGTCCGCTCCTTCAGGCCTTTTGATCTGGCTGTGCGGATATAATTCAGATAAAGCACGTCTATCACAGAAGAACGGGTCATTCTGGTAATCAGAGCTGCCTGAACCGTACTCAGAGAAAGGGCCGGGAGAATCAAATATCTCAGGTGATTCCAAAGCCCATCCTTCAATGGGGCGTAACCGGCCACTGGCAGCCACTGCAGTTTTACCCCGAAGAACAACATGAAAAACATACCCAGTAAGAAACCGGGAACTGCAATGCCAAATAGTGTGCTGGTGACGAGGGCCAAATCCACTGCGGTTCCGCGCTTATATGCCGCCAGAATTCCAAAGGGGATGGCAAAAACCAGCGCAAAAAGCTCTGCTAACAGCGCAAGGCTTAATGTCGGCAGAAAATACTGACCGATTGCAGAAAGCACAGACTGCTGCAAAAACAGTGATTCTCCCCAATCGCCTTTAAGCACCTTGCCAAGCCAGTCAAAATACTGAACCAGAAACGGCCGGTTGAATCCCAATGCTTCATTCAGGGCATCCAGTTCTTCTTTGGTGGCTTCCATGCCCAGCATGGCCGTTGCCGGCCCGCCGGGCATCAGATATGTAATCAGAAAAACTGCTACGGAAACCACAAAAAGCGTCGGAATTAGGGAAACAATTCGTTTAATTATGTAGGAAAACATATCTTCTCCTCATTCCTTCCAAGTGGTTACTCTTTATTTGGCTACTTTTGCATTCCAATATACGGGATAGTGGAAAAATTCAAAGTTCTCTATTTTCTGGCTGGTTGCAGTAACTCCACTGAAGTGACCAAGTACGCTGGCCGCGCCATATTCATACAGGAATGTCTGAAGATTATTCCAGTTTTCCTTTGCTTCCTCATTGCTGGCCGCAAAACGGATCGCATTAACTCCCTCATTTACTTCCTTCACATCAAGTCCGGCCCATCCCGGGTTTACAACGGAAAGCTGGGACGGAAGAAGCTGGTAAGAGTTACTGGTGATATAGATATCAAACTGTGCCGGATCACTTCTGTGTTCCATGAATACCGGGAAATCATAGGTTTCCACTTCCGCGTTGAATCCGGCCTGACGGAGCTGCTCTTGAACCACCAGCGTTGCATTGTACATTTCCTGATAATCGGGTGTTGTCACAAGACGGATTTTTTCTCCATTATAACCGGCTTTCGCGAGAAGTTCTTTTGCCTTTTCAGCATTGCCCTGATTATAGTATTCTTCTCCGCCTTTTACAGCCCACTGCTCCTGCTTTAGGTTCATGTAACCTGGATCCAAAATATAAAGATTCGGATTTCCATAGCTTCCATACATGATTTCTTCCATATTAAGAGCAGCCAGAACTGCCAGGCGAAGATCCTGATTTACCATAATTCCCTGGCTGGTATTGATAAACAGGGTCAGAGTTCCTCCTGTCTTTGTGTGAAGGTTTACGCCGGGCATTGCCGCCACTTCGTCATACCGCTCCAACGGGATATCTTCGGCCGCATCATATTCCCCCGTCTGGATCCCTGCAATACGGGTAGCGTCATCACTGACAAAACGGAAATAAATATTTTCCGTGCTTGCCTCTCTCTTTCCTGCAAAACCACTGGTTTCACCTTCCGGAGACTGATAGTCGCTGTTCTTTACCAAATGAATGTACTGATCCTGCTTCCACTCCTGAAGCTTATAGGGGCCGGTTCCGATAAACTCCTGTAAGCCTTCCGGTCCTGCTGCATCAACCACCTCTTTCGGGGAGATAGCCGCAAACTGGGACGGGGCGGCAAGAAGAATCAAAATATCAGACGCCGCATGCTCCACGGTCATGGTCACCGTATAGGTATCCACGGTTTCAAATACGGAAGTTCCAAGAATTGCCTTTGCCTTTGCAGATGTCTGCAGCCAGCGGTTCATGGAAGCCGTCACATCCTCAGCCGTCATTTCCTTTCCGTTATGGAACTTAACTCCTTCCCGAAGCTTAAAAGTGTAAACAAGGCCATCTTCGCTGATATCGCAGGACTCAGCCAGTACCGGCTGCGGCGTATAAGTGTTGTCCATCATATACAATCCCTCAAAAATATGCATTGCGATTCCGTCTGCAATGTTGGAAGAGGATGTCATAGAATCCAGGGTCGGCGGCTGAGCCGTTGCGGCAATGTTCATGGTATCCTTATACTCTGCCGCCGGGGCTGCTGAGCTGGTTTCTGCCGCTTTTGTCTCAGCAGCCTGCGTTCCCCCTGCCGCTGCCGTTGTTTCCGCTGCCTCCGAAGCCTTTGTTTCTGTTTGTGCCTGACTGCCGCACGCAGTCAAAGACAAAACAATACCAAGGCCCAAGGCAAGAATTCTTGTGATTTTGTTTCTTCTCATACCTTTTCTCCTATTCTTTTCTGTATTTTGCATTGAAAATGTAAAACCTTCAACCACACAAACAGTTTATAAAATTGTTCCATTCTTTGTCAATTAGGTCTGGTAAGTATTGTTTTTTTCAATTAATACTAACTTTTAAAAATATTTTTAAAATAGAAAAGGCATTTCCCGTTTCATCCTGGGAAATGCCTTTTACAATTTTTTTCAGTTTTTCTACTTTTCTTTTTTATAACACAGATATCCCATAGCCGCAAGAATGCCCACTGCATAGATCACAAAGGTGCAGGCAAACGGCAGCTTCACATGGACGGAATAAATAAAGCCGGCAGTCAGGGAACCTGCAATACTTCCCAGAGACTGGGTTGCATTAAAGAAACCCATAACCAGATTTCTCTGCGCGGGCTTTGCACTGTTCGCCACCATATTCTGGAGCACAGGAACGCTGACAGAATAGCCTGCGTAAACGAGAACACTGAAGGCAATAAAAAGGCCGATAGGTACCGGAAGGGTGGCTCCCACAGCAGACAAAGCGCAGATTGCCACCAGCACCACCATAGACTTTTTCACGTTTGTTTTATTGATAATCCACACACATAATGTCATATTGGAAATAAAGGAAACAAAACCAACACCGGCCTTAATAATTCCATTATAGGAAGAAGTCAGGCCCAGTTCATCCTTCAGGTAGTAGTTGAACGCCTGGTCAAAGCCTGTATTTCCAAAATTAATCAGAATATTTATTGCAAACAGCAGGGCAAAGGCCACACACATAAACTGGCGGCTGTCAAGAAACGCCTGGAAAGGGTTGGCCTCCTTCATAAGCTTTTTCGCAGGAATCGCCTTTAAGTCCGCGGTTCCATCTGTCTCACAGATAAGGAAAAAGGCGATTGCCACAGCAATCAGAGTTCCTGCCTGTACAAGGAATGTAAGCTTTACAGAAATTTCCCCTAAAAATCCTCCGATCATATAACCAAAGGCACTGGCCACACTCTTGATGGTTGCGCTGTATGTAAGAAATTTCCCCTGGTCCTCAGGGCGTGAAATATTCACCACATAGGTCAGAAAACTCACGAAAATACCGCCTGTAAATAATCCGGCAAACATTCTGGCCAGAATAATCATAAGCTCTGTGGTGGCGTAAGCAAACCAGACCTGTGCGATTCCATATCCGCAGCAGCAAATCAGAAGTGACAGCTTTGAGGAAATATAAACGTTAATCTTTCCCCAGAACGGTGACATTAAAAAGTTCGTAAGCAGCATGGCTGCAAGCGCAACCCCGAACATATAATCGTGCAGATGCAGATCCTGAATGACTGTGGGTGTCACCGGATGAGCGAAGTTCGCCGCCAGGTTGAAAACCACCATGGCAGTAAAAAATGCAATAAACCTAGTCTTATACTTCATTCTTTTCTGTTACCTTTCGTCCAAAATTAATCCCTTACAAGTTTACGCGCATGGTATTCAATTGTCAAGGCGATTATACTTTAAACCGGTATCCCACACCCCATATGGTTTCAATATACTGCGGCTTCGCAGTATTCAATTCGATTTTTTCCCGGATCTTTTTAATATGCACGGTAACAGTGGCAATATCGCCGATGGACTCCATATCCCAGATTTTTGAAAACAGCTCCTCCTTTGTAAATACATGATTGGGATTTTGCGCCAGGAAGGTAAGAAGGTCGAATTCTTTTGTGGTAAAATTTTTCTCCTCTCCATTTACATAGACCCTGCGGGCTGTTTTATCAATTTTCAAGCCGCGGATTTCGATGATATCATTGGCCGGAACCCCGCTTCCAATCAATCTTTCATACCGGGACATATGTGCTTTTACACGGGCCACCATTTCACTCGGGCTAAAGGGCTTTGTAATATAATCGTCCGCCCCCAGCCCCAGGCCTCTGATTTTATCAATATCGTCCTTTTTGGCGGAAACCATGATGATCGGCGTATTTTTACTCTCACGGATTTTTTTACAGATTTCAAAACCGTCCACCCCCGGCAGCATCAAATCCAGAATGAACAGATCAAACTCCTCTTCCAAAGCACGCTTTAAGCCACTCTCTCCCTCATTTTCAATCTCCACCTCGAATCCTGAAAGCTCCAGATAATCTTTTTCAAGCTCTGCTATGCTCTCTTCATCTTCCACGATCAAAATTTTACTCATATCTTATCTCCTTCTAAACCATGATCTTTCTGAGTACAAAATGAATTTCCGTACCAATCCCCTCTTTACTGGTGGCCCAGATTTTTCCTCCATGATCCTCGATGATCTTTTTTACAATGGAAAGACCAATACCGCTTCCGCCTTTGGAGGAATTTCTGGACGAATCTGTCCTGTAAAACCGGTCAAAAATATACGGAAGCTCTCCGGGGCCAATTCCTTTCCCATTGTCCTCGATTCCGATCTGAATAAAATCTCCCACATCGCGAATCCGAATATTAATAATCCCATTTTTTTTATCCATGTATTTCAGCGAGTTTCCAATAATATTGTTGATCACCCGTTTCATCTGCTCCGCATCGGCAATGACCATCACATCCTCGTCCACATAGTTAAAATACCCCAGTTCTACACCACGGGCTTCCAGTTCCAGCCCCACCTCGTCAATACAGTCCCGGAAATAGTTGGCAACATTGATTTTTGAGAAAGTATAAGGGATTTTATTGGTATCAATTTTAGAGTAAAAGGTCAGTTCATCAATGAGTCTGTCCATATCGTTGGCCTTATTATATATGGTTCGGATATACTTATCCAGTTTCTCCGGGGAAGATGCCACTCCGTCCATAATGCCTTCCACATAACCTTTAATGGCCGTAATTGGAGTTTTTAAGTCGTGGGAAATGTTGCTGATTAACTCCTTGCTTTCTTTATCATATTGTATCTTTTCCTCCGTGCTCTCTTTTAGACGGAGTCTCATTTCCTCGAAATTCTGACAAAGCTGCCCTATTTCATCATCGTCTTCAATTTCCAGAGTAAAATCCAGATTTCCATCTCTGATCTTTTTCGTGGCTTCCTGAAGCTTTCCTAAAGGACGCCAGATAGACTGGTAGACCCAGACCGTAAGGAAAGCTCCTGTAATAAATAAAATAAGTACACTTGTGAAAAACATTTCAAAAATCATGGATTTGATTTCCGGAATCACATCCACCACATTGGTCACCAGGTACAGGTTCCCCTCCTCGCCATCGGAAAACGTGAAATTTTTCTGCTTAATCAGATGCTCTGTTTTTTCATCCAGATAATTTCCCCAATTCGACAGGTATTCCATATCCTCATAGTCAGCAAACTCATCTGCCAGCTGGTCGGTGGCCTTTTGATCCCCCGTAAAAAAGGTCTGCCCTGCCTTGCGGACAATTAAAAAGGAATGTTTCATGGAAAGCCTTCCATTTAGATCAGCAAGATAAGTTTCATCCTCAAATTTATCTGTTTTTTCATTGATATCCCTGTCAATCTCTTTTTGTATGGATTCCGTAAGGCGGCTGAACACACGGATGGAAGACCCAGCCAACA
>CANRXD010000084.1 GCA_947643685.1 uncultured Clostridium sp.
GTCGATTCCGGAAATTTTAAATGTACCGGAGCCAAAGCCGGATATCGAGCATATCGATCAGGTTTATGTGGAGGCGGAAATAAAATCTTTGAAGCTGATCGAAACGCCATATGCTTATAAAACCTATGAGCGCCTGGCAACTGCGCTTGAAATTTCAACAGCGACCGCAGCGATTAATCTGGCTGTGGTAGACATTACACCAATTACAGATGCCGTCGATGCAATTTTAACGATTCCGCTTCTTCCGGCAATTCCGCAGGTGAGTGCGCTTCAGGCGGCCCTTGCCGCTGTGGTTACCGCATCAGATAACCTGACAACAGCCATCACGGATGCCCTCACCGAGCTTGGAGCGCCCTGCATTTCGGCGGCGCTTGTAACGGAACTTTTGAATACAGTATCCGCCGCTGTGAAAATTCTTGAGGCGGCATTGGCGGCACTGATTACAGCAGCCAATGCATTGGCGGCAGCCGTTGTGGCAATTCCTGTTGTGGGGCCGGCGGTACAGGCGGCCGTAGATGTGCTGGCAGCCGCCGTAGATCTTGTGGTGACTGCACTTCTGTCTTCGGTGGAAGCGATCCTTGGTGCAAGTACCCTGATTGGCACGACCACATATTTTACGCTGATACCGAATGAAGAGGGAACCTGCCTGAGCGGCCGGAAATTAATAGTAAACGGGGTTTTAAAACAGAAGATTGTATATACCGGACTGGTACCCACCCAGTCGGTGCATTCCTTCCACAGTGAGATTCCTTTTACTGCTTTTATTATTCCTTACGCAAAATTTGAGGGACTCACGTACGAAGAAAATGTGACGGTCATTGCTGATCCGGAGGGAGATCCCTGCAATACCATTACAATCAATGGATTCCCCTATGATCCTGAAAACCCTCCTGTTGTGGATTTATGTGAGGAGTTTTGTGTGAAGAGCTGTATCGAAGACATCTTTGCGTATGATACGGATCCCCGTACTGTTTTTAAAAACATTACTCTGTTTTTGTCTGCAAAGCCGGTGGCAGTGTGTGTATAAATTCAGAAGAAATGAAGTTTGATTGTAACCTAAAATCCCATCGGCGGAGCCTGTTTTAAACAGATTTTTGTGCGTAACTGTTGATGGTATGTTACAGTTTTATATGATCTGAAATATATGACCTGAAATCGGGGCAGGTACGACTCGCATGAGCCGCGCCTGCCCTCAAAGTTTTCTGAAAAAAATGTGACATAACAATTGCCTGTCTGAACGGTTACCTGAGACATCCATGTGAAGATGAATATATTCCTGAAACCATATACATTCCCGACGGAATATGGTATGATGATAGGCATGAGCAACCAATATCTGCTTCTGGTTGTATGCCAGAGGGGATTCAGGCCCTTACAATGGGCGTATGAGAAAAGGAAGGGGAAAGCCATTATGAAATATACGTCATCAGAAGCGAACAAGCTGCTCCGGCGGCTGAATGAGGAAAGGGATGCGGTTCTGGTAAAGGAGCAGAAGAGCAGTACATTCCTTGCCGCCATGGGTGAGGACCCGGAATCCGTAAGGCCGGAATACGATTATATTGCCGTGCAGAATACAGTAGCAAAGCTGGATCAGAAAATCCGTACTGTGAAGCACGCAATCAACCAGTTTAATCTGACACAAACCGTGCCGGGGTTTGATATGACGGTTGACCAGATACTGGTTTATATTCCTCAGCTGACCGCAAGGAAGAATAAATTGTCGGAAATGAAGAACAGACTTCCGAAACAGCGTGAAACAAGTGAGAGGTATGGACATATCAGCAGCGTTATCGACTATGTATATACCAACTATGACATTGATGCCGCGGAAGCGGACTATTACGCGGCGTCCGATGAACTTGCAAAAGCACAGGCAGCGCTGGATACTCTGAATAATACAGTGGTTATGGAAATTGATGTATAAGAATCATTCTTTATTCCGGGGACTTTGGAAAATGCAAAATTTATATGAAAGCAAGGATTTCAGGAATTGGTTTATCGTTCCTGTTATGGTTTTCTGTTATTTGCCGTTATTTATAATGTTTAAGGTTTCCTCTAAAGACAGGTATCGCAAATACCACCGCATTGGAAAAAGGACCGAAAACTTACCTGTGGCACCACAGGGCAGCAGAAGTACGGTTATAAGCTGCATTTTTGAAAATATAAGAGATACACTTCTGTCTGCGGGCAGTATGATAATGTAAAAACCTGCTGTGACGGGAAATGGGTGATATTTGAACCGGCTGATAATGCTGAGTTTGATGATTAAGAAAAATCGTAACGATTGAGGGGCACTGAACAGTTAAGTGAAATTTCAGGAGGTAAATTATGTACAAAAACATTGAAAAACAGGTGAGTTTCAGGCTGAAGGATTTGATTGATTACCAGAAGGGACAGGTAGTCAGCAAAACCCTGGTGCAGAATGAGCATGTCAGTATGACTCTTTTTTCCTTTGATAAAGGGGAAGAAATTTCCACCCATGCATCCGGTGGTGACGCGATGGTAACAGTGTTAGACGGTACAGGCAGATTTACCGTAGGCGGCGAGGTGTTTATTCTGAAGGAAGGGGAAACTCTCATTATGCCAAAGGACGTTCCCCATGCGGTCTATGGAGAAGAGCCATTTAAAATGCAGCTGACGGTTTCTTTCTAAAAACGCGGCAGCCGGAGCCTTCTTTTGACGGTGTTCATAAACCGGCCGGTCGGAACGAAGCTCTTTTGGGACCGCAGCGTCAGATAAGACTTTTATTGTGGCAGAAGCCATGGTAGAAGTCTTTTTACTTCCGGATCCGGAAGGGATTCTGGCAAAGCGGACAGGTGCAGAGAGGAGAAGGAATATATGGTACAGAAAATACGAAAAGCAGTCTTTCAGGATCTTTCCAGAATTGCTGAGATTCTGGTATTTGTAAAACGGGTAAATTACCGGCCTATATTTAAAAATGATGCCTATTCCTTTGGTGAGCTTCAGGTGTTATCTGTGGCTGAAAAATACGCGGCCCCTGATATTCTTAACCATATATGGGTTTATGACGATGGAATTGTAAAAGGAATGATTCATATTGAGGGGAGGGAGATCAGGGAATTATATGTGGATTCCTTTTTTCAGAATCAGGGTGTGGGAGCCGAACTGATTGAATTTGCCAAAACAGAATTTTCCGCTGATTTTTTGTGGGCCCTGGAAAAGAATACAGATGCCGTTCGTTTTTATGAACGGCATGGTTTCCGCAGAACGAAAACAAAGAAACTGGAAGAAGGCACAACAGAGTATCTGATATTGCTGGAAGGGGCGGGGAAAGATTTATGAAGAAGAGAATGAAACGATGGCTGATATTTGTATCCGTCATGGTGCTGCTTTCCGGGTGCGGCAGCAGGAAAAGGATAATTTCGCTGGAAGAAGCCCAAAGCATGACAGAAGAACAGATAAAGGATATATTGTCCGGCTTTACCAAAGAGGAAATTCAGGCGGCCTGGGGAGAAGGAGTGGATCCGTTTTTCGGTGTGTACGGCGAGGTGTTCCAGCTGGATGGAGTGAGAACTCTGATCTTATATTATGAAAGCGACGGACAAACCGTACAGGATGTTGCATTTGGAGAAAACAGCTGGTCTTTTGTGGGCACCATAAGAGAAATTCATGGCGCAGGTGCAGTCGTGGAGGTAGATGAGGGATTTCAGATTCGCAGTTCGGGAGACCAGGTCAGTGTGTCTCTGGAGGGAGATGCGGCCCGGGCCCGGGTGGGAGACAGAGTCAGGGTCACATACAGCGGAACCGTTATGGAAACCTATCCTTTGCAGCTCGGGAATCAAACGAGCATTGAGCTGATCGGGAAAGAGGAGGATGGGAAATTGCCCGGCGAAAATATGGCTTCACAGGGCACGGCAGAATCGCCGGGGGAGGAAACGGCCAGTACACAGGAATCTGAGAAGGAACCGGAAGAAGAACCTGTGATTATGCAGAACTTAAATGCGGACAAAATGCTTTTTACTGAAACTTTCTATAAAGCCGGTGATATGAATTACCGGATGCAGGCATATGCAGAGCCCGGAGAAGACGGTGACAGCTTCCGCGCCAGTGTGCTGCGGCTGTCTTACACCGAAGGCCGGCCTCATTTCATGGAAACGGATGAAGATACGCTGGAGCTTAATGCCGACACAGCGATCGAGACTGTGCCTGGACAGAATGTTTACGAAACAGAGCTTACAGTGTACGCATACAACAAAGGAGAAATCATTTTCGAGTCTGTGTGCGCGGTTACCGTGACCCTGCCGCGAAATGAGGATGGAGACTGCATGGTTTCCGTTTTCCAAAGGGAGGATAAGGGGAAGCTTCCGGAAGAAGTTCAGGCTATTTTTGGGGAGTACTACCCCATGCAGGAGGAGCGTGGACTGTTTGAACGGTATCTGTGCCGTGCAGAGCTCTGCGCCTGTCCGGCAGAAGAGCTGCGGCTCATGCGAAATACTATTTACGCTGCCCATGGAAGAAAGTTTAAAGACCCGGTTCTGGCAGAATATATGGAGAAAAAGCCCTGGTACCGGGGAAGCAGAGAACCGGAAAGCTTTTCCAATGACGAATTGACAAAGATAGAAAGGGAAAATATTCGCCTGATGCAGGAACTGGAAAGCGAACCCTATGATGAGAGAAACGGGGCCGCATACAGTCCGGAAAATTTTGAACCTGCCCCATATTTGTCTTTCCTGTCGAAAAATGAACAGACCGGCCTTTCTGCCAATATGGAACAGGCCGTGGACAAAGGCGTTTATTACCAGGTTCGGGGGACTCTTTTCCTTCCGGTGACTTTTACCCGCGGGCAGTGGGAGGAAGTGAAGAATGGGGGAAGGGCCGAGATCTGTACAAATGAACTGACCGGGGAAATGGATATTCTGGAGTATGATCAGGAGAAGGGATACCGGATATACATGAAGGGCACCATCCCGGACGATTTCCCATCGGATATCAGGAGCTATTACAATGATTCCACCGGGCTCTATGAGCTGTATCAGGCCAGTGACGATACTATCATGAAGCCGGTTTATGAGGGTGATTTATTTATTTTGAAAGGGGCTGTCTGCGGAGGGATGGTGAATCTGGCATCGGCTTCAGAACTTCAGGAGGAAATTACGCCAAAAATGCAGGAGGTGTCCGGAAACTGCCTGTATCACAACGGAAAAGGATATTTTACCGCCGTGTACTACCTGGGGGATTAAAATAGAAAATTACGTCAGGACAGATGGTCCGCACAGAGGAGTAAAACAGAACGGCGGGAAATTCCCGCCGTCCGTTTCGTTTGAAATCATGCAACAATCAGAATTTAAGCTTTCGTATGGCAGAAGCATTGCGAAATTATAACTGAGGACCTGCTGCAACCAAAGCTTTTCCGGCTTCGTTGCCTTCATATTTTGTAAAGTTCTTAATGAATCTCCCTGCAAGGTCCTTTGCCTTTTCCTCCCACTGGGAAGCGTCAGCATATGTATCACGGGGATCCAGAATGTTGGAATCCACACCCGGAAGCTCGGTGGGTACTTCAAGGTTGAAGTACGGAATCTTCTTTGTAGGTGCGTTTAAAATATCGCCGTTTAAGATTGCGTCAATAATTCCGCGGGTATCCTTAATGGAGATACGCTTTCCTGTTCCGTTCCATCCGGTATTTACCAGATATGCCTTGGCGCCGCTCTTTTCCATTCTCTTAACCAGCTCTTCTCCGTATTTTGTGGGATGAAGCTCAAGGAAAGCCTGTCCGAAGCATGCGGAGAAGGTCGGTGTGGGTTCGGTAATTCCGCGCTCGGTTCCGGCAAGCTTTGCAGTGAAGCCGGACAGGAAGTAATACTGGGTCTGCTCCGGAGTCAGAACAGATACCGGCGGAAGTACGCCGAATGCATCTGCGGAAAGGAAGATAACGTTCTTTGCAGCCGGTGCGGAGGAAACCGGACGAACGATTTTCTCAATATGAGTAATCGGATAGGAAACACGGGTGTTCTCTGTCACGCTCTTGTCAGCGAAGTCGATTTTTCCGTTTGCGTCCAGAGTTACATTCTCAAGAAGCGCATTGCGTCTGATTGCGTTGTAAATATCCGGCTCGGATTCCTTGTCCAGGTTGATCACCTTTGCATAGCATCCGCCCTCAAAGTTGAATACGCCGTTGTCATCCCAGCCGTGCTCATCGTCGCCGATTAAGAGACGCTTCGGGTCTGTGGAAAGAGTTGTTTTGCCGGTACCGGAAAGGCCGAAGAAGATAGCAGTGTTCTCGCCGTTCATATCCGTGTTTGCGGAGCAGTGCATGGAAGCAATACCCTTAAGGGGCAGGTAGTAGTTCATCATGGAGAACATGCCCTTCTTCATTTCACCGCCGTACCAGGTATTGATGATAACCTGCTCACGGCTTGTGATGTTGAACATTGCGGCGGTTTCGGAGTTAAGACCCAATTCCTTATAATTTTCAACCTTAGCCTTAGAAGCGTTGTATACAACAAAATCGGGTTCAAAGCTTTCCAATTCTTCGGCAGTGGGGAGAATAAACATATTCTCTACAAAGTGAGCCTGCCACGCCACCTCCATAATAAAGCGGATAGCCATTCTTGTATCCTTGTTAGCGCCGCAGAAGGCGTCGACAACATACAGCTTCTTGTTTGAAAGCTCTTTTTTGGCAATATCCTTGCAAACGTTCCAGGCTTCCTGCGATGCGGGATGGTTGTCGTTTTTATATTCGTCGGAGGTCCACCAAACGGTATCCTTGGAGTTTTCGTCCATTACAATGAACTTATCCTTAGGGGAACGGCCCGTGTAAATGCCCGTCATTACATTTACCGCGCCCAATTCGCTTACCTGACCCTTTTCGTAGCCTTCGAGAGCAGGATTGGTTTCTTCCTTGAACAGCTCTTCATAGGAAGGATTGTGTACAATTTCGGTTGTGCCGGTGATACCATACTTAGTTAAATCAATTTTGCTCATACAGCTTTGCCTCATTTCTGTTTTTTCTTTTTACAAGCACAAGAA
>CANRXD010000085.1 GCA_947643685.1 uncultured Clostridium sp.
GGCCATTTTCACCGCATCCTCAATGTAATCCAGCATCCGCTTTCCGGAGTAAATGATTCCATTGATGTTTAATGATTCAAACTCCCCGTTTTCCTTCATGGGAATACAGCCGTGATAAAGGAGGTTGGAGTTGCAGCATTTGTACATGGCTCCGTGGGAATACACAAAGCGGATATGGCGGTGGAACACACTGCTGTGCTTAAAGGACATACACAGATTGTGTATTAACTCTTCCTCCTCCTTCGAAAGCTTCAGAGGATCCTTTGGATCCACGGTAGGAAGATTCATATCCAGCATCTTATAATCTTTTCCCTTAATCTGTACGGTTCCCTTAGTGAAGTCGATTCTGGTAATATGGGTTCTGTCATTCATCTCATATTCCGGATGGCGTTTGATGATCTGCCCCTCCACCTTAAACTGAATGATTGTGATGGCCTTATGCATCTTGGCCGCCAGGCCCGGATCCACAGCATCATAAATATTTTCATCCAGAATCTTCGGCATGAACCGCTCGCAGGGATCGTCCTTATAAACCCGTGCGGCAAACATGGAAAGCGGACGAAGGTTGATTCCATATCCGTCCTCCAGAAGGTCAAAGCAGTTATAGCGGATGGCAATCCGCAGTACGTTGCAGATACATGCCAGATTTCCCGTTGCAGCACCCATCCAGGAAATATCATGGTTTCCCCACTGGATATCCACATCGTGGAACTGCATCAGCTCGTCCATTATAATATCGGGACGCGGTCCACGATCAAAAATATCACCGATAATATGTAGATTGTCAATGGTAAGGTTCTGAATCAGATTGCAGAGAGCTGTGATAAACTCTGAACCCATTTTGTTATCAATAATGGAATGGATAATCTCGTCATAATATATCTTTTTGTTTTCATCATTGTAGTCCACATGAAGAAGTTCGTCAATAATATATGCGAATGCCGGCGGCATTTTTTTACGCACCTTGGATCTTGTATATTTGGAAGAGACCTCCTTACAGATCCGCACCAGACGGTAAATATTGATGCGCTGCCAGTCATCGTTGTAACGTTTTTCTCTCTTTGTCACCCGCAGGACCCGTTCCGGATAATAAATCAGATTCGCCAGTGCGATTTCCTCTTCATCGGAAATCACATAACCAAAAGTTTCTGAAATTTTTTCCCGGATAATACCGGATGCGCTCCGCAAAAGGTGAATGAACGCTTCGTATTCTCCGTGAAGATCACTGAAGAAATACTCTGTTCCTTTCGGAAGTCCGCGGATCGCCATCAGGTTAATAATCTCGCTGGATGCCGCCTTGACCGTCGGATACTCCCTGGCCAAAAGTTTCAGATACGCCAAATCTCTCATTGCTTTTCCCTCCCACATACATTTCCGGCAAATTTCCTTTTGATTTTCCGTAACAGTTCAGATAGTCTGAACTGTTACATTTTTCCCATTTTTTCACTTGCCGGTAATTGCTTTTCCTTCTATTTTATAGTAACATATTCATATTTAAAAGACAATAAAAAGAAAAAGGGGATTTTTACATGGATCGGGAACTTCTTTATGTTTTCGGAACCGGAAATGCCACGGTAACGAACCTTTATAACACCTGCTTCGCTTTAAGAGACAGTGATGAATATTTTATGGTGGATGCCGGCGGCGGAAACGGAATCCTGAAGATTCTGGACAACATGCAGGTATCTCTCTCAAGAATTCACCATATCTTTGTCACACATGAGCACACAGACCACATTCTGGGCATTATCTGGATGATCCGCATGATCGCCACAAAAATGCGGCAGGACCAGTATGGTGGGGATGCTTTCATTTACTGCCACGAAGAACTGGTTGAAACTATTAAAACCTTATGCCGCCTGACCATCCAGGGAAAATTTTATGATATGATCGGCTCCAGAATCCATCTGGTGCCTGTTAAGGATGGGGAAACCCGGCAGATTTTAAGCTATCATGTTACCTTCTTTGATATTCACTCCACAAAGGCCAAACAGTTTGGCTTTACTCTGACCCTGAATAATGGAAGGAAGCTGACATGCCTGGGGGACGAGCCCTTCAATCCGGCCTGCGAGCGGTATCTCAGAGGCTGTGACTGGCTGCTTCATGAGGCATTTTGCCTGTATGTGGAGCGTGATGTATGGAAGCCATATGAAAAGCACCACAGTACCGTCAAGGATGCCTGCGAACTGGCAGAAGCCATGCAGATTCCCAATCTGGTACTGTGGCACACAGAGGACAGCAATGTGGCCGGGCGTGAACGCCTTTATAAAAGCGAGGGAAAACGCTATTACAGCGGCAACATTTACGTACCTGATGATGAGAGCTTAATCGCTCTGTAAACGGACATGCCTGCCGGCGCAGGCATCACAGCTCTGCTTTCCAGAGGCCGTGGCGGTTGCAGTATTCATATACCGCCAGCGGCCTCTCTCCGTCACTCAGAACAAATTCCACCATGGGTTTATCTCCGGGCTTTAATACCCTTAAGCTCCCGCCGCGGGTCGTTTCCAGATATACCCAGGTAATGTAATGGTCTTCCTCCATGGGATGATCATTTTCTCCCACCCGGGCCTTCACCCTTCCATTTTCTACTTTGACTACCGGCAGGTGCTTTTCAAGCGCCGCGTCTGTTGTGTTGGCATGAAGCTTATCATAAGTACCACAGCCGGCATTGTTCTCTCCATATATGACGAGAGCGATTCCATGGCAGTCCGGACACTGTAAAAAACGACTCATATTCCTTGTTCCTCACTTTCTTTTTTAGAGTGCTTTTTTAGAGTACTCTTTTAATAGGCAACTGTCCAGAAGATGCACAAACCTGCTGAATAGTTACAGGCAGCAGTTGCATTTTCTCTGTATAGTCTTTTCTGTAAGCTTTCGTTTTATACTTGCAAAGCCATAAAAACACAGGTAAAATACTTTTATAATTACGGTGAAAGTATTGGCCGGTATGAGCAAAAAAGCCATGCGAACGAAGTGAGCAGGGTGATTTGCATATACTGCGGCAGTTGCGGGAGCGCGAAGTGCGGAGCAACTGACTTTCATGCTTGGAGATGCCTGCGTTAGCAGGCATTTCCGTTTAGCTACAATTCACGAGGAGGTGTCTTTTATGAAAAAATTCATGCTGCTTCACGGTGTCAACCACAACATGTTCGGGAAACGCGATCCCCGGCAGTATGGTACTGTCACTCTGGATGAAATCAATGCAAAGGTTCTTTCCCTGGCTGAGGAGCTGGGCGTTTCTGTCACCTGCTTTCAGACCAATGATGAGGGGAAAATGGTGGACAAAATCCATGAAGCTTATCTGGAACATTATGATGGCGTCCTGATTAACGCCGGGGCCTGGACCCATTACAGCTATGGGATCTCCGATGCCCTGGAGATGTTAGAATGCCCCATAATTGAGCTTCATATGTCTAATGTACATAAACGAGAAGAATTCCGTCACCATTCCGTGATCTCCCCCATTGCAACCGGCATCATTATCGGTCTGGGCGCTGATGTCTATACCCTGGGGCTCCGGGCACTGGCGGACAAAACCGGCAGTACCGTTACAGAAAATCTTTCAAATCAGGAGACATGCAATGAATAAACGCGAAATTTCAGAGATAAAGAAACAATTCAAAAAAGATAACAATGCCATCACCCGCATCTGCGGATGCTATGTGGATGCAGAAAAGCAAATTAAAACCTCCTTAAAAGAGGCATTTTTTGCCCTGTCTGAGGAAGAAATTTTCAAATATTATGAAATTTTCAGAAAATCCTTATCGGGCGGCATCGGAAAAAATCTCCATAATCTGGAATACTCCATCCATGATGAAGGAGAAGGCAGCGCCCATTCTCTCCTTATGAAACTCCGTGAGGACAAACTGACCGATGACGAAGTGGTGGATTCCTTCTATAATAAAGTCATTGAAAATTATGATTATGGTGAAAACTATTATATCATTTTGATTCACAGCGCATACGACGTGCCGGGAAAGGCCGCGGACCATGAAGAAATGTTTGATGCGTCGGAAGAAGTATACAACCACATTCTCTGTTGTATTTGTCCGGTAAAGCTCTCTGAGCCTGGTCTCTCCTACAATGAAACCACGAATCTTATTGAAGAACGGCCCCGGGACTGGTGGGTGCAGCCGCCAATGACAGGCTTTTTATTCCCGGCCTTCAATGACAGAAGTACGGATATCCACAGCATTTTGTATTTTTCCAAAAATCCGGAAGAGCTTCATTATGAATTTATTGACACCTGCTTAGGCGCCCCGTCCCCCGTTTCCTGGAGCGCTCAGAGGGAAGCCTTTCAGGAAATCCTTTCCGATACCCTGGGTGAACAGTGTGATTATCAGATTGTACGGCAAATCCATGAAAACCTGACGGAAATGTCAGAGGAACATAAGGAAGATATGGAGCCTTTGCGTCTCTCCAAACCGGAGGTAAAGGATCTGCTGGAAAAAAGCGGCGTGGAACCAGAACAGCTGGAGCGTTTCGATACGGTTTACGAGGAAGCCGCCGGAGAAAGCACTTCCATTCTGGTCCCTGCCATCACCGGCTCCGGAAAATTTGCCCTGAAAACCCCGGACGTGGACATCAGGGTCAATCCGGAGCGTCTGGATCTGGTGGAAACCAGATTTTTAGAAGGGCGCCGTTTTCTGGTCATTGCGGTAGAAGATAATGTGGAAGTCAATGGCCTGCCCGTTAAAATGTGGGAAGAAGAAAAGAGTCTGTAACCAGTATATTTAGCCTCCTTCGGGAGGCTTTTTTAATACATTTCTCGATATTCTTCGACATTTTGTCGTTTTTTATATTAATTTTTCGTTTTCTTTGACAGTATCACACCTTTTTTGCATTTCTTTTCTAATTCCCATACGCTACAACTGATACATTAAAGGTAACACGGCCGCTGCGTTTTCGTACGGCCGGCAAAGTGAACGCACAGCCCCTCCTGAACGGTTACTGCCAATAACCTTTCGTTTTCAGACGGGCTGAAAGCATGCTCAGATTGGCAGGTACACAAATGATAATCCTCACACAGTATCATGTCGTAATGAAAAACGGGATCTACCGTGTAGTCTCTGATAAACCCTCTGTCTGTCCCTCCTGTCAGGGTGCCTTAAAGGTCCGTGACAGCAAACGCCGCCAGGTAATCCTGGCGGACGGTCAAACGCATATATTCCTGCTCCGAAGGCTCAAATGCAAAAAGTGCGGCGCGCTCCACCTGGAACTGCCGGACCTTTTTGTACCCCATAAGCACTATTCACGTGAGGTCATCAACATGGCTCTCAGCGGAAAGGCTCCCAGCTGTCCCGCCGAAAATTCCACCATTTACCGATGGGAAAAAGAACGAAGCCGCATGTCTTAAATATCTCCAAGAGCTTCCTCTCCCGTTTTCACCAGATATTCCATGGCTTCCACCGGATATTTTCCCGCCGCTGTTTCACCTGTGAGCATCAGGGACGCGGCGCCATCCAAAACGGCATTATAAATATCCAGAACCTCAGCTCTGGTGGGAACAGCCCGCTCATGCATGGAATCCAGCATCTGTGTCACGACCATAAACGGCATCCTGGCTTTCCGGCACTTTGCAGCCAGTTTTTTCTGCATTCCGGGCAGCTTCCATAAAGGCATGGCATTTCCCAGATCTCCCCTGGCGATCACCACCTGGTCGCAATACGGAAACAGCTCTTCTATAATCTGAGCTCCCCGGAGATTTTCTATTTTTGCGAAGATCTTAATCTGTGATGCCCCAGCCTCCAAAAGCGCCTTTTTTAAAGTTATAAGGTCTTCCTTCCCCCGCACAAATGGCAGCATTACGCCTGTGACTCCAGATCCGGACGCCTGTTACAGATTTTTATAATCACTTTCCGTCAGTGTCGGCATGGGAACCTCTTTCCCCACAATGGCCAGACTTTTTTCTGATTTCAGTATGCCTCCCCGGAGAGCCTTTGTCCGGACAAACTGCCGCTTTTTCGGAATCCCCCATCCGCTTTCCACTTCCTCCACCAAAAGCTCCAGCTTTCCATCATCCACCAGCACATGATCCCCCGGCTTTGCTGCCCGAAGAAACGGTTCCGGTACTTTAAATCCATCTTCACTCAATATCACAGTGCTGCCTTCCGGAATCAGGACTTCACTTTCCAACCGGCCAATTCGCAGCTCCGGCCCCCGCAGGTCAATGAGAATCTGCGGTTTTATCCCACAGGCCCCTGCTGCCTCCGACAGCATGTCCATCCAGGCTGCGCTCTTTTCCAGGTCCCCGTGGGACAGGTTCAGCCGTATTCCCGTCATTCCTGCCTCAAACATTCTTTTTAATATCCTGGTCTCTCCACAGGACGGGCCCAGGGTTCCGTAGTAGTCCATTGTCTGCCTCCTATTCATTTCCTGTTTTATCATACACCAGAATGCTCCGGAAAAAAACAAAATCCTTCATGAAATTTTTTCATTCCATGAAGGATTTTTTCCTCTCTCCTATCTTTCCACTGCAGGCGCCGCTGTCTGACGCTTCTCACTGAACTCCTCCCAGGGCTCCAATGTGATTTCCACCACATCTTCAATCGGGCACTGTAAGATATTGCAGAGGAACTCAAGGGTATGCGTTGACACATTCATGTTTTTCTTCAGACGGCCAATCTGCCCGGCGCTGACATTATATTTGGTAATCAGACAATACTGGCTGACACCTTTTTTCTTCATTGTTTCCCACAACCTGGCATAGCTAACCATGTTTATTCCCCTCCTTGGTTCTATTAAACATGCATTAGCCGTTTTTGTCTATTAGCCATATCTGGTCAATGGGGCATCTATTCCACCGTCACGGATTTTGCCAGATTCCTTGGTTTATCCACGTCCAGCCCCTTGGAAACAGAGATATAATAGGCCAGAAGCTGGAGCGGAATCACAACCAGGCTGGTAGCAAAACATTCCATGGTTTTCGGGACATAGAT
>CANRXD010000086.1 GCA_947643685.1 uncultured Clostridium sp.
ACTCATACTGGAAAAAAAACTGTTTTCTGCCTTATTCAGTTCTTCAATCTCTTTCTTCTGCTGTCTGGAAAGTTCATTTTCCTCTTCGTAAAGCCTGGTCAGAAACAATAACAGCACACTGATCAGTATCCCCACCAGAATCACAGATACGGCAGAACCAAAGTAAGAACTGACAGGTGTGTTCTGAGAAACAAGATTCGGAAAATAAAACGCGGCAGAATAACATAAAAGGGTCTCTGCAGCACAAAGGAGGAAAAACATTGCTTTGTGTCTCCCCTCTAAGGTAATGTTAATATAAATAAAGCAAAGTACAAACCATTCAGGCATTCCGCTGTAAAATCCGCCTGCCGTAAAAAAACTTATGGGGAACACGAATAAAAGCAAAACAGTAATCGCCGTGGCTCCTGCACTGATACATTCCCTTCGGATGCTGATTCTCACGATAGCCGCCATGCCGGCAAGGCTGCCGGCAAGAATTATCAGATTCATGAGATTTCTTCCCATGGGCAATATGATTATCAGGGCAATCATGCAGATACCTGTGACCACACGAAACATCCGCTCCCGCAGACTGATTTTATGGTCAAAAATTATTTCAAACCATTTATTTAACACACCAGTGTTTCCTCCTGTTTTTCATTTATAATCCGGCCAGAGTATCACAGATTTCGTCATACAGATGCAGTAATGTGGGATGACCATGACGGATATATTCAATATCTTCTTTCTTTCCGGCTTTTTCCAGCAGTTTTGCCTGATCCGCCAGCCGTTCCGCTCCAATCGTCAGGGATGTGCTTTTTAATGCATGAACCTTGGTGGCATAGTCCTTCCAGTTGGCAGAATCATATAAAGAGATAATCTCATCCTTCTTTGCATTGGCCTGGGAGCGGAACATCCGCAACATTTCCAAATAAAATTCTTCTTCCCCACCACAGTAATCCAGACCCAGCTGCACATTTATTCCGATATGGCTGAGAGCTTTATAGGGCAGCAGAGAAGGACTCTCCAAAACCTCTTCATGCTCAAACGGGTAATTTGTTTCTGGTAAAGGATCTTCTGAAGTCTCGATATCAGGGGTCTTTTTCTCTGTCAGCCGTTCCTCCTGTTCCGTCTGACTGCTCTCCTGCGGCAAATCCCCGGACGCCTTTTCCAAATCAACGCGAACTGCGGACGCACTTTGGATGAAAGCCGTCTCAGCAGTCCGGATATTCTTCTTTTTTTTCTTACGCTTCTTTTTAACGGACGGTGCAGCCGATGGGATTTCATCCGGAAGTATCTCCGATGCTGGCTGTATTTCGTCATACTTAATCTGGCTGTCAGGCAGCACCTTACGCAGTGTACGCTCCAGCACAGGACGCTCAATGGGTTTGGGAATAAATTCCGTAAAACCCTCATGCTTAAACATTTCCCGCGCACCGCTGATCGTATTTGCCGTCAAAGCAATAATTGGCAGTTCCTTATAGGCTCCATTGTTAAGCCCCCGGATTTGTTTCAGGGTTTCCACACCATCAAATCCAGGCATCATATGGTCCAGAAAAATAATATCATAAGAAACAGCGGCACAGCGCTTCACTGCCTCTCTTCCGCTGAGACAGGTATCCACCTGTATCCCATAGCTGCCTAATACCCCTTTTGCAACTAAAAGATTCATCTCTTCATCATCAACAGCCAAAGCCCGGATGCCTTCACAGAAAAATGGTCTGCGGCCTGCAGCCTGTGCCTCATCAAATCCGTTTGCATCAATCTCGCCGTTTAACAGATTTACTACGGAAAGAGCAAAAAATGGTTTATGAATTATCAAAAGCCTGCTGGATTTGCTCAGCATAAACTCCTGTTCCGCAATTACAACAACCTGAAGCCTCTCCGCAAGCTCCTCATAATAAGCGATATTTTCTTCATATTCTGACTGTGCAATAAATACATGGGTCAGTGCATGGCCGTTCTGAAGCTTTTGCAGCCCTTCAAAATTATGGGCCTGGTAGCCTTCGAGATGAAGTCCCTGCATCATATGAAGAATCATGTTGTCATAATATCTCCTCACTTCATCACTTGCGTATTTTTCCGGCCGAAAATAACATGCGATGCAAAGCTTATCCGGTCGGGAAACAATCATGGCAGGCGTATCATTGGCCACCCCCTGGGGAATGGTAATCTGTGCATGAAGTCCTTCCTGCTCATGGCTGTCGAAATGGAAGAATCCGCCCATCGCGTGAAGCAGACCCCGGGCAATGGGCAGGCCCAGCCCCAGTCCCCCGGCAAAACGGCTGCTTCCGGAATCTGCCTGGTAAAAATCGGTACACATTTGGCTTATCTGGGCATTGGTCATGCCGATTCCCGTATCATGGATATCTATAAGCAGATTAATTCCATAGCTTTCCTTTCTGAATCGGATGGAGATATAGATTCCACCTTCTTCCGTAAACTTAATGGAATTATCCAGAAGAATTTTAAGAATATGGGAAATTTTTTCCACATCGCCGATGAGAACGGAAGGCATTTTCGGATCCAGATCAAACACCATCTCCAGCTGATGTTTGCTGCTCTGCATAGCTGTCATGGTAATAAGATCATTAACCAGAGAATTGATCCTGTACGGTTCCTTAACCGGAGTCAGCGTCCCCTCCACAATTTCCGTGTAGTCAAGCATATTGCTGATTTGGTTGGACAGACGTTTTCCGGCCATCTGTATGGAATTCATATTTGCCCGAATTTCAGGAGAAATATTTTTTTCCAATATTACCTCACTGATTCCAAGAACCATGTTGATAGGAGTTCTGAGCTCATGGGATACATTGGAAAGAAATTCTGCATTCTGCTGTCCTGCTGTTTCCAGCTGCGCCAGAGTATTGTCATATTGTTTCCTTTCATCCCGCCTTCTGTTGATCCGGTATAATGCTATGGACATTACACCTGTAATCACCATACCTCCTGTCGCCAGGCGCACGAGATTTTGTGCCCCCATATCACAACTGATCGTGTGCAAAATAAAAATATGATACATCAGCTCTAACACATATAGGGCAACTGTTATATACAACAGGCGCTTTTTATTAAACATGGAGAAAACAAGAATAAGCATACAGGCTACAGAAGGGATCTCATAAAGAATAATTCTATGTACTCCAAAGAAGAAAAAACCAACCATCAGCAGCCCGGAACATAAATTCTCATAAAAGGTTTCCGAACCAACCCTTCCGATATGAAGGCACCATACAAGGGTATTGCCGGTTAAGATAACAAAAATCATCCAGGGTTCCCATGACAAGGCAATAGTTATCAGAATCAGCATTATGCCAAACATAGTGACAATACTGGCCAGAAGCAGATGAATACTTGTCTGCCCTTTTGTTCTCATTGCTCCTCCAATCTTAATCCCAAAGCCAACGCAACTCTTTTCAGCAGCTCTTTCGGGTAAAATGGTTTCTTAAGGTAATTAATTGCTCCCAGGCTGATAGCAGTCCGCACATCGTCCTCATATCCGGATGCCGTCAGAAAAATAACCGGAATGTCCACATTGGATTCCTTAATACGCTTAAAGGTTTCCAGTCCATCCATCTGAGGCATTGCTATATCAAGAAGAATCAAATCAAAATTTTTATGTTTAATCTCATCAAGAGCCTCTCTCCCGGATTCTGCCAGAATTACATTATAAAATTTCTCCAGAATCATCTGAGTTCTCCTTAAATTCATTATGTCATCATCCACTACCAAAATCCGTTTACGCATAGACAACAGCCTCCTTACATACCCTTTAAATCTTTAAACTTCTTTGTAAACTATTTTAAAACAAGATTGTAATAAAGTCAACTTCCGCCTTTTACTTTCATTCGCCCCGGCACAGCCGGGAATTGAGCTGCGCTGTGCTCTTTGGGTGGTACAAAAAATCCCTCCTGTTATGTTTTCTGCAGCTGTTGCAACAGTCTGTGTTAAATAAACAGGAGGGGATTTTCTAAATACTTCTTAAATTTTTCATGTTGCTCCAAAAAGGAAGCTTCTTCTAAGCGATTGCCAGCAATATTGTACCGAGTGTAATACCGATAACACCCAAAGCTGCTTTCATTGTCAGTTTCTCCTGAAACACAATCCTTGAAAAAGCAATCGTCACAAGAATACTCAGTTTATCAATTGGGACAACCACACTGGCCGGACCATCCTGTAACGCGCGGTAATAACACATCCAGGATGCTCCGGTGGCAAAACCAGATAACACAATAAATTCAAGTTCTTTTTTCTCTATCTTTCTAATCTCTTCCTGCTTCCCGCTTATAAAAACCATCAGCCATGCCATAGCCAGGACTACTGTTGTCCGGATTGCTGTTCCAAAATTGGAATCTATTCCTGATATTCCGATTTTACCTAAAATCGCTGTTAAACTGGCGAACACTGCGGAAAGAATCGCGTAAACCAGCCAGTTTCCATGATCCTTTTCTGTCGTTTCCTCTTTTCTTGAAATCATTAAAAGTGTTCCCAGTCCAATCAAAATCATTGCCACTGCCTTTTCCCATGTAAATCCTTCATGCAGAAAAATAAGGGCCAGAAAAATAGTAAGTACTGTGCTGGACTTATCAATAGGCACCACCTTACTGATGTCTCCCTTTTGCAGTGCATGAAAGTAACATAACCAGGACGCTCCGGTGGAAAGGCCGGATAATACGAGAAACAAAACAGTTTTTCCGTGTATTCCATCCGTTCCTGTCCATGTACCCGTAATCAATACTATCAGCCAGGAAAACAGGAATACCACAACCGTACGAATCGCAGTAGCGACATCGGAATCTGTTTTCCGGATTCCACATTTTGCAAGAACTGCCGTAATTCCTGCAAAAAAGGAAGAGCCTATTGCATAAAGCATCCACATAATTTCATCCTCCAGATAAATTATTTATTCAGGCGATACCCTGCTCCCCATACTGTTTCCAGTATTTTCGGGTTTTTACTGTCGTCTTCAATCTTTTCACGAATCCGGTTAATATGTACCATCACCGTTGCGCTGTCCCCGACATAATGATAGCCCCATATTTTTTCAAATAGCTGTTCCTTTGAAAACACAATATTGGGATTCAGCGCGAGAAATTTTAACAGTTCAAATTCCCGGTTGGGGAGCCGAATTTCTTTATCTCCTTTATATACCTTCCAGCTGTTGACAAGAATACGTAAATCAGCAATCCGTATCTCCTGTGTATTTTCTTCCGGCAGATTCCTTAACAGCCGGTCATGTTGTCTTATATTTGCAAGGACTCTCGCTACCAGCTCCGTTGGATCAAAGGGCTTGCCAATGTAATCATCCACCCCCATTCCCAGGCCCAATATTTTATCTATGGATTCCGTCCTTGCCGTTACCATAAGAATGGGAATGTCCACCATATCCCGTATCTCTCTGCATACCTCGTAACCACTTTTCCCCGGCAGCATCAAATCCAGCAAAACCAGATCAAATGATTCCTTTTGAAGCAAAGCGGAAACTTTTGTGCCGTCTGACACAATAAACGTATCAAAGCCTGCCGCCTCCAAATAAGCTTCTTCTACCATGCCGATATCCTCATCGTCTTCTACAATCAGTATACGTTTTTTATCTGACATTCCTATTTCCTCCCTCTGGCAGCTCCATATATATGGCAAGTCCGTCCGCACTTTCTGCCCAAACGCTGCCGCCCATGGCCTCTATCAGAAATTTCACAATATAAAGTCCAAGTCCATTTCCCTCCTTTTTATTTCTGGATTCATCTCCTCGATAAAATTCTTCAAAAATGTAAGGCAGCTTGTCTTCCGGCACCCCTTCCCCATTGTCTGAAAAGCAAATGCAAAAACCTTTTTTCGTTTGTTTCAGAGAAATCCTGATTTTTAATAAAGTAACTCCCCCATATTTCCTGCTGTTCTCCAAAAGATTATCAAAAATACGCTGAAGCTGTTCCGGATCCGCAACCGTGTTCCCCTCTGTTACTTCCAAATCAACCATAATTTCTATCGGTTCATTCTCCAAAATTGCCTGTTTCCCTTTTACATAGCTCCCAATAAAATCGGCAATATCTATACTTCTCATATCCAACGGCATATTTCCGGTTTCCAGCTTTGAAAGATAAAATAACTGGTTCAGCAGCACATCCATATCCTTCGTTCTCTGATAAGCCGTTTCCAGAAATTTCCTCTGACGTTCCGGTGTGGAGGCTATACCGTCAATCAAACCCTTGAGCGTTCCTCTGATTGCGGTAAGGGGCGTACGCAAATCATGAGAAATCCCAGCAATCATATCGGTTCTGGCTTTCTCATATCGCTGATTCTTTTCCTGCTCTCCCAGAATAGATCTACGCATCCCATTAAAAGTATGGCAGACATTTTCAAATTCTTCCTCCCCGCTGTACTCAATATTCTGTGTTAAATTATTTTCTCTGATTCGCGCCGCCCCTTCTGATAAAACATCCAAAGGTTCCATAATGTGATCTGTCAGGCTTTTCGTAAAAATCTGGCTTACAAAAAGCAATCCCGTGATACAGAGGGCTCCATCAGCCAAAAACAGAAGAATAAATTCTTTTTTGCATATGGTGAATCCCTCCACCAGTTCCTCCAGCCCGTCTTCATCCACTTCTTTCTCAACGGCAGCTTTAAATTCGTGCTCAATAGATTCTGCATATACTTTAATTACCAACGCATTGATTATCAGGAAAATAACCAGTGTCACAAGCACCATTAAGGTATTTGACAAAAATATCCGTCTTTTTACTGTTTTTATTCTCATTCCCGCATCTCCCAAAACCCACAAGCCGAAAAGAAAGGCTTCTGATTTCCTGCCCCGCCTTATTTACATCCGGTTTTTTCCACAATTGCCACAATATACAGACAGCAAATCTTTTGGTTCCAAATACTACTGTTATTATACTGCATTTCGCAGGAACCACAATATATCTAAATAAGAGAAACATTTTTTAAAT
>CANRXD010000087.1 GCA_947643685.1 uncultured Clostridium sp.
GTCGAAACGGATCTTCGGGTTAATTACGCCATACAATACATCAACCACAAGGTTAATGAGGACATACTGGAGGGCAAAAATCATCAGAAGACCCTGGATCGCCGGATAATCGCGATATGCGATGGAGTCCACGAGGAGACGTCCCATACCCGGGATTGAGAAAATTGTTTCCGTAATTACAGAACCGGATAAGAGGCCGCCGATCTGTAAGCCGAGGATCGTGACAACCTGGATTAAAGAGTTCTTGAACGCATGGCGGAACATGACGATGGACTCCTTCTGCCCTTTCGCCCTTGCGGTACGCACATAGTCTTCCCGCAGAGTCTCAAGCATGGAAGAACGGGAATATCTGGCCAGGGTGGCCATAATGCCGGTACCCATAACAAGAGACGGCAGTACCAGGCTCTTCCAGGAATCCAGACCGGCCGACGGAAGCGCCCCCAGTTTTACAGAGAAAAACTGGATTCCCATAAGTCCCAGCCAAAAGCCCGGGGCCGACAGGCCGCAGATCGCCAAAAGCATACCTCCCAGATCCGCCCAGGTTCCTCGTTTGATGGCACACATGACACCGATAAAAATACCGAGAAACGGCGCCCATACGAGTCCTGCGAACACCAGCTGAATGGTAAACTGGAATCTGGACCAGATCAGCTCACTGACCGGAATATTGGACTTTAAAGAACGTCCCATGTCTCCATGGAACAGGTCCACAATATAATTCACGTACTGGACAATCAGCGGATCATTTAAGCCAAATTCCTCCCGGACTGCCTCAATCTCTTCCGGAGTTGCCTCAACTCCGGCAAGGGTTCTCGCCGGATCGCCGGGCAGAAGATGAATGAACATAAAAACGAAGATGGAAATGACAAACATAAGCGGAATTGTTTCCAGCAAACGTCTTGCTATATAACGCCCCATTAAAATACCTCCCTGCGGAAAACGGAGCAGCTCACACCGCTCCGTTTTCGAAATCTGTTATTCGTGATCCAGGCCGATGGTTCTGAAGACCATAGTTCCGCCCGGCTTGTACTGTAAACCGGTCACATAGGTCTTATACGCGTTAATCGTATTATCGTTTCCCAAGAAGATCCACGGGCACTCTTCCCATGCGATTGCCTGTGCCTTTGCGTAGGCATCTGCGATCTCCTTTGTATCAGACATCTTTAACGCATCGTCAAGAAGCTTGTTGAATTCTTCATTGTTCCAGAACGCGGTATTGTAGCCATTCGGCGGGAACTTCTCGCCATGAAGAATATTTCTCATGGAGCCGTCAGCCTCATAGGAGCCGGAAGCCCAGTTTACATACCACATCTGAACGGTTGTGCTCTCAAGCGGAGCGCTTGTCTTCTCTGCGTTGGCAGTGGACTCATTGGGCAGAAGCTTTACATTAATTCCGATCTGGGAAAGCTGCTGCTGTACAAAGGTAGCGCCCTTCTGCTCTACGGTTGTATTATCAACAATGATCTCAACATCAAAGCCATCTCCATAGCCTGCTTCCTCCATCAGGGACTTGGCTTTCGCAACGTCCGCGGTGTACGGAGTCTGCTCGGCAAAATACTGAATGGAATCAGAAAAGATGGAGGTCGGAGCCTTTGCATAGCCGTTGAATACCACCTTTGCATAAGCCTCGCTGTCAAATGCATAGTTGCAGGCCTGACGGACTCTCTTGTCGGCGAACGGCTTTCTTCCGTCCGGAAGGGCCCATTCGGTGTTTAAGGTAACATATCTGTATGTAGTTGCCGGAGCCACATCAATGATGATGGACGGATCATTCTCAATCAGAGACACATCCGTTACCGGTACCGGATAAATCACATCGGCCTCGCCGGTCTGAAGCATCGCGATACGGGCGGCGTCCTCAGGAACAACCTGGAAGGTCAGGGAATCAACGCCGGGACCTTCTCTCCAGTAATTCTCATTGCGGACCATCTTGGTATAACCGCCGTCCACACGCTCAGAAAGGATGAAGGGGCCTGTACCTGCAGAATTCTTTGCAAGGTAATCGCTGGCATTCTCCATCGCCATTGCCTTCGGGGATACGATACGGAACTGGGTGATTTTATTGACAAAGGTGTTATTGGGTTCTTTTAATTTAATGGTAACCTGATACTCGCTGTCAACAACCACATCCTCCCATGTGGAAATGGTTCTCTGAAGCGTCAGGCTGGGATCTGCAAGACCTCTCTCGTAAACAGCTTTTACAGACTCTGCGTTAAAGGGCTCGCCGTCATGGAACTTAATTCCCTCGTTGAGAATAAAGGTGTAAGCACAGCCGTCCTCAGATACGGACCACTCCTTCGCCAGCATGTGGATCACGTTGGCGTCTTTGTCGAAGCTCAACAGGCACTCATACATCTCATTTGTAATCTGGTTGGATGCGCCGTTGCTGGAAACGTGGGGATCCAAATGAGTCGCATCTGCCTGAACGGCAATTACAATGTCGTTATCCGCAGATTTTGCGGTGGATGCCTCCTGCTTTGCCGCCTTAGATGCCTCAACTGCCGCCGCGTCCGCGGTCGTGGACTCTGCCGGCGCTGCCGGTGCTGCTGTCGTACCGGTCTGCTGACCGGAATTGTTTCCGCCACATGCGGCAAGGCTCAAAACCATCGCTCCTGCCAGCGCAAGTGAAAGGAAAGGTATTAGAAATGAAGCGAGTATTCGTTGCAGCGATGCACCATGAATCCAATTCCTTCAATCCGATTGTTGCCGGAAAGAAGGAATTTAACGTGATCCGGGAGCAGGAATTTTTCCAGAATTTCCGCCCCAACGATTCCCTGAGCGGAGTCGTGAAAACTCTTATGAATGCCGGCTATGAGGTAGTTCCGGGCGTTTCCTGCCGGGCGGTCCCCAATGGAGAAGTAGATTATGACTTTTACCAGGGAATCAAAAAAGAAATCATCGAAATCGCAAAGCGGGAGAACGCGAAGAAACCCTTCGATGCCATCACCCTCTCCCTCCATGGCTCCATGCGGATCAAGAACCTCGGCGAGGCCGAAGGCTATCTTTTAGAGGAGCTGCACGCCCTTTTTCCTGATATTCCGATCTTCTCTTCCTTAGATATGCATACGACAATGACCGACCGGATGCACAAAAACTGCAACGGCTTCGTCGGCTATAAATGCGCGCCTCACACGGACTGCTATGAAACCGGAGAGCATGCGGCAAAAATGACGATTCACGTCCTTGAAGACGGCGTAAAAGCCCATACTGCGTGGGTCCGTGTCCCGATTCTGATCGCCGGGGAGCAGTCCTCCACAACCGTGGAACCGATGATTACTCTGATTCACGAACTGAGAGAAACAGAAAAGAAACCCGGAATCATGGCCGCCTCCTATCTGATGGGATTCCCCTGGGCCGATAACGAGGACAGCTCTGTGGCGGTCCATGTGGTCGCGGAGAGCCCAGAGCAGGCCGATAAAGAGGCCGTCCGTCTGGCGGAGTTTCTCTGGTCCAAGAAGGATGAGTTCTGCTTCCAGACCGAAGCGCTTCACGAGAAGGAGGCCATCGATGCCGCCATGGAATCCATCGAAAAGGGCGTGCAGCCGGTCTATTTCTCCGATTCCGGAGACAACCCCACAGCCGGCTCCTCTTCTGATGTAACTGAGCTCTTACAAATCATGCTGGAGGATCCGCGGATTTCTGCTTTAAAGAGGCCGGTACTTTACGGCGGCTTTTATGACCCGGAGGCCTGCCTGGCCTGCAAAGGCAGGGTTGGACAGGAACTTACGCTGACCTTTGGCGCCAAATTCGACACGAAGACCTCCTCTCCCATTACGGCTACCGGAATCGTTAAAAATTATGTGGAGGATTTAACCCTCTTTGGGCGCAGCCAGGGAGCCGCCGCCGTTTTCTCCACCCATAACATTGACATCATCATCGCCGAAAAGCACGTAGGCTATGCCGGTCCCGAAATCTATCTGGCCATGGGAATGAAGCCGGAGGAGGCCGCTATCGTAGTCTGCAAGCTGGGGTATCTGGGCGAAGGCCACGAGGCTTATGCAAAACGGGCCATCCTGGTTCTCACCAAGGGCAGCACCAACGAGGACTTAAAGACGCTGCATTATGAGAAAGTGCCGCGCCCCATCTTCCCACTGGATGATGGCTTTGCCTTTGATGCAAAAGCAAATTTAAAATAGGAAAAGGTCTGCCGGTTCCTATGGCTTTGTAGTCATTGATACATAAAAAAGAAGGAGAATATTCTGTGGGATTCGGACTTTTTTAAGTCTTAAATCTTCACGGAATTATCTCCTTCTTTCTCTATGGCAGCTGCCGTTTTAGGATTTAATTCTTAAAATCAGCATAACGGTTCACTTAAACAATGTTTGCTGCAGCCCGCTCGGCTTCCAGACCACGTTTATAGTTTTCCATATACTGATTAAATTTTCTGCACTCTTCTGCAGCCGGAATAACAGTCTCACAGGAAATTCCCCCATAGATTTTCCCGGCCAGAAAATCTTCCAGACTCTCCCCTTCATCTTTTTCAGCCATGTATGCGGCCAGAATCGCCATTCCGTTTGGACCGCCCAGATCGGCATTATATAGTGTCACAACAGGAATATTAAGAGCGGAAGCCGTGATTTGCTGCCCGGCTTTGCCAGTATTGAAAAAACCTCCATGACCGACCAGATTCCGGATCTCCAGCTTTTCATTCTCAATCAGACTTTCGATTCCTGTTTTTAAACCGGCTACAACTCCATAAAGCAATGATCTGGAAAAATTTTCAAAAGAAAATATGGATTCAGGTTTTCTGACCAGCATCGGTCTTCCTGTTTCAATTTTGCTGACGGGCTCTCCAGAAAAGCAGTTATAGTCATAAATATCTCCACAGTCACTGCTTCCCTCGGATGCTTTTGAGTAAATAACGCCAATCACGTCTTCGTATGCGTAGTCCATTTTCATGGCCTTTGTAAATTCCCAAAGGACTTTTGCCCAGGCATCAATGTCAGAGGAGCCGTTATTACAGTGAATCATCGCAACATTTTTTCCGTCGGGGGTGACGACCATATCCACTTCCCGGTATCCTTTAGAAAGGGCTTTTTCCAGAACAATCATCGCAAAAATACTGACCGATTCCGATACTGTTTGTGGCAATCATGCCCGTACCGGCATCTCCTTCCGGCGGGCACAAGGGAATTCCCGGCTGAAGCGCCCCGCTTGTATCAATTAATTTTGCCCCCTGCGCTGTCAGTTGACCGGCATATTCTCCTGCATACAGCACTTTTGGCAGGATTTCCTTCAGCTTCCAATGGTAATCCTTATTTTGGATCATTTGGTCAAAGATTCTTATTTTCTCTGCATCATAATCATGAGCCCCTGTATCGACAGGGAACATCCCCGATGCGTCGTTGACCCCCAAAACCTTTTCTCCGGTCAGCTTCCAGTGGACATATCCTGCCAGCGTGGTTATGTAATGGATCTGCCGGACATGGCTCTCATCCCGGAGGATATTCTGGTAAAGATGTGCAATGCTCCAGCGCAGAGGAATCTGAAACTGCAGCCTGCGGGTCAATATTTCCGCCGCCTCGGCGGTATTGGTATTTCTCCATGTACAGAACCTGGACAGCAAAGCCCCATTTTTGTCAAACGGAAGATATCCGTGCATCATGGCGGACACTCCAATTGCTTTTAAGGTTCTTATTTTCACCTGGTACTTTTCTTCCACCTCGCAGCGAAGGCTTCTGTACCCCTCCTGGATCCCCTGCCAAGCTTCCTCCAGTGAATAGGTCCATATGCCGCCCTCCAGGCGGTTTTCCCAATGATAACTTCCGGAAGCGATTGGCCGGTGATCTGAGCCCAGCAAAACCATCTTGATTCTTGTGGAGCCCAGTTCCATTCCAAGAATGCAGGCTCCCTTTTCAATATCATTTTTTACATGATTCAAATAATTCATCTCCTGTAAAATACGTTATTTATGTAACAGTTCAGCCTTGCGAAGGTTCCAGGTAAAAAGCGTTGAAAGCAAGAAGACGCAGGGCTGAACTGTTGCTTATTTATGGTTCTTTGGGAACTTTGAGAGAATGAAACCGTAGGATTTCCTGAGATTAGCCTCCCAGTTATCTTCGTCTGTATCCCACATCTCTACTGTGAATTTCCTCACCCCCATTTGAACGGCCGCCTGGATTATTTTTTCAAATTCCACATGACCTGTCCCAAAAGGAATTTCCCGGAATTTGCCCGGAACTGTTTCTTTTAAATGAATCGCCAAAACATGCCCGGCTCCGGTTTTTAGATCACTTACCGCATCGCCGCCCTCTGCAAGCGCCGCATTTGTCATATTTCCCACATCCGGATAGATCTGAAGCCACGGCGAATTCACCATCTCAATATAATGCATGCATTTTTTTACTGTATTTAAGAATGGAGTTTCCATCGTCTCAAACCCCAATGTCACCCCCCATTTTGCGGCTATTTCCACGCTTTTCATCAGGTTTTCCAGAAACCATTTCTTCGTTTCATCCGTTGATTGTTCGTAATACACATCGTATCCCGCTATCTGAATGATTCTTACCCCTAAATCACAGGCCAGCTCAATGGCGGACTCCATGATCTCCATCCCTCTTCCTCTGACCACTTGATTCGCACTCCCAATGGGAAATCTCCGATGCCCCGAAAGGCATATGCTTCCCACAGGCAGGTCCTGTTTCTTCCCTTCCATAACAATCTTCATTCTTTCCATCCGGGGCATTTGAAGCCGGGATAACCGTTCATTGGTTTCATCAATACTCATTTCAATATAGTCAAACCCCAGCTTCTTTGCGAGCCGCATGCGTTCGTCCCAGGTCAAAAACGGAGACATCGCTTTTTCATAAATTCCAAGAGAATAATT
>CANRXD010000088.1 GCA_947643685.1 uncultured Clostridium sp.
GTTATGATTTTCGGAATGCACATCAGCCCCTATGAAAAGGGGAATATTTTCAATAAGGATCCGCTGCGGGAGAGAAAGCTTTTGATGCACCGCTATGAAATCAATAAATTGAAGGGAAAAATCCAGGAAAAGGGATATACCCTGGTACCGCTGCAGGTGTATTTTAAAGGCAGTCTTGTGAAGGTGGAAATCGGCCTGGCAAGAGGTAAAAAACTTTATGACAAGCGGGCAGATATTGCGAAGAAGGACCAGAGAAGAGAGCTGGAGAAGGACTTTAAGGTGAAAAATCTTTACTAAAAACTGTAAAGAAAAAGTAAGGCCGTTTCCTTGACTTTTGCGGCGGGAAATGATAAGATGCTATCAGTTCCCATGGAGGGATAAAAGCTCCGTTTGCGGGCGCCAGTAAGGGCTTGTACTGGTTTCGACGGGGGCTATGAAGCTGGTGAAGCTATCCGCATGCAATGCGTTAAATGGCAAACCTAAATATAAACGCTAACGACGAATTAGCATACGCAGCTTAATTTAGCTGCTGTCGGCCTTGCGGCACCTGCACTGTAAGTAACCGGCATCATTAAATGCAGGAAACGACGTGTACTAAGCTTTGCGTACATGGGCGTAAAATGAAGCTACCAAACATGTCAGGATGTCTGTTTCCGGATATGGGAGGGAAATTCAAATAGCAGACTATGATAGTAGAAGAACAGGGGATTGGTTTTCGGACAGGGGTTCGATTCCCCTCAGGTCCATTTAAAGGGAAATCTTAAGAAATTGAGATTTCCCTTTATTTATGAGGGTTTCCGGGAATTAAATCCCATCTGCATGCATCTTGGACGTTGCATAGTTCCTGATAAAGTGAGGGTATCACTCCATCATCTCACCGGATGATTTTGTGATACCCTCTGCCTGCAGGGACAAGCCCCGTTTGTCCTGTGCTGATAAAAGAGAGACCGTCGATTAATCAGAAGCCAGAGTGAACTTAGCCACCAGCTGTTTCAGACTGTTGGCCTCAGCTGACAGTTCTTCACTGGCGGCAGCGCTCTCTTCGGAGGTAGCGCTGTTGGTCTGTACTACGGAGGATATCTGGTTGATACCTTCGGTAACCTGAGCAAGGGAGATAGTCTGGTTCTTCACAGCCTCCACTACCACATCCATCTGAGTGGATACGTTGCCTGCCAGCTGACTTGTCTGTTCCAGGGATGCGGTAACCCGATTCACTGCCTCGCTGCCTTCCGAGACAGAAACGATGGAGCTTCCGATCAGCTCTTTGGTGGCTTTGGCGGCCTCATCAGATTTGGCGGCCAGGTTGCGTACCTCGTCAGCCACTACCGCGAAGCCCTTTCCGGCGGAACCTGCCCGGGCGGCCTCCACGGCGGCGTTCAGAGCCAGAATATTTGTCTGGAACGCAATATCCTCAATGGCAGCAATGATTTTAGAAATCTCCTCAGAAGAGCTGGATATATGCTTCATGGCCGCATTCAGTTCCTCAACGTGTTCCACGCTGATGCCAAGCTGAGCACCGGCCAGGCCCACAAACCGGCCCGCCTCCTCCGCAGCTGCCGAGGTTTTTTGTGCGTTGGCGGAGATATCATTGATAGTGGCCGCAAGCTCTTCGATGGAGCTGGCCTGTTCCATAGAACCCTGACTCAGCGTCTGGGCCCCGGTGGATACCTGATCGCTGGCGGCAGATACCTGCCCGGCGGAAGAATCAATCTGTTTTATGGTGCCGCTGAGCTCTACTTTCAGAGTACGCATGGACAACAGGATGTTTTGGAAGCCGCCGACATAGGCATCCCGGTGAGGAGACTGGATATCAAAGTTTTTGTTAGCCATCTCGTTAAGCAGATAACTGATGTCGGCAATGATGGTGTTCAGGCTTGTTACCATGGCCGCGGTAGAGCGGGTCAGTTCCGCCGTCTCATCCTGACCGGTGGCCATGGGGACGGGAGATTCCAGATCGCCCTCTACCAGCAGTTTCATCCGCTTGGCACAGGCCTGCATGGGTTCGCTGATGTTTCCGGACAGCTTAACGGCCACCACAATGGATGCTATGATAGAAATTGCGATCACCAGCATACTGATAAAGATGCTAAAATATGTATCCGACAGATAGTTCGACTTGGGCGCTTCCACGGCCAGGCTCCAGCCATCAGTTCCGTTTACAGGGGCATAGGCCAGGAACCTGGGCCCGTCCTCTGCTTTGACAGAACCGAAGCCGTTCCTTCCCTGACGCATGGCTGTATGAAGGGCGGCCCGGCTTTTCAGGGCGGAATTGCCTGAGGCCCCCCGCTCGATGTTCTGGGTAGTGATGGTGTCCAGCGTAATATCAGCAATGGTGTCGCCGGATTTGTTGATCATGTAAGACCGGCAGTTGTCTCCGATTTGGATGGAGGAAACAATATCATTCAGGAAGGTCTCCTGGGGAATGAAATAGACCACGCCTACAATATCGCTCCCATAGCTTCCATCCCTGTAAAGCGGCGCGGCCACCATGATGGACAGCTCTCCCGTAATTTTACTGATCAGCGGCTCGGACACATAGACATTGCCCTCCATTGCCTGTTTCACATATTCCCGGTCTGAGTAGTCGTTACCATCAAAAATGCTGTAACCGTCTGCGCCGACAATGTTGCCCCGCTGGAAACCGTGCATGGCCACACGCTCGTCAATGATGGCGCGCTTTTCTTCCAGCGGCACATTGTTATCAGACAGCTGTGGGATGCAGCCGGTGTCCATGGCCACATTCTTGTAAGCGGCCAGTTCCTGTTCAACGTGCTGAGCGGCCAGAACTGCTGTTTCGCTCATCATCTGGTTCACGGTGGCGATCGTGCTACGATAGTTCAGGGCGCTGCTGGCCACCCCTACCGCGATCAATGCGGTTAAAACGGTTGCCATCAGACATATTGTGATTTTTTTACGAATGCTTTTCATCTCTTTTCACCTCAATAATGTTTGTGCCGAAGCCGTAGTTCTCCTCATGGGAGCTTATGTCCATTATAGGACTTTAAAAATTGACCTGTCAATAGATTTTCTTCATATTTTACCGGGGTTTTCCTTCTTCCCTCTCTTTTACCATCTGCCAGATCAGAGCGTGCATCCACTCAACGGTTTCCTCTAACTTTTTGTTCTCGTCCTGTAAATCTGTTTATCCTTTTCAGCTATCATACTGCCTGTTCCTCCCGAAAAATACTTCATATTCAGTATATCATTTTGCGTAAGCCATGTAAAGCAAAAGGAGACAGAAGACGAAAACAGTGGTAACAGTTCAGCCATGCATCTTCTTGTCCGCGGTACGCGGGCAAGAAGATGCATGGCTGAACTGTTACAAACAGTGATTGATTCATGCCGGAATCTGAGATATAATGTCGGAAGACAGAATGAATGCTGAGTGGTGCAGACAGGGAGAGGTTTTTGTATGGCGGCGGTGAAAAATGACTTTTCAAAGGGCAGTGTGACAGGGAATATTATGAGTCTGGCAGTTCCCATGACCATGGCCCAGCTGATACATGTTTTATATAATGTGGTGGATCGGATTTATATCGGATACATTCCGGAACACGCCACGCTTTCTTTAACAGGTCTTGGAGTCTGCCTCCCGGTTATTGCCATTGTCATTGCTTTTGCCAACCTGTTTGGTATGGGCGGAGCGCCTCTGTGTTCCATCGAGCGGGGACGCGGAAACGAAAAGGAAGCGGAAGCCATCATGGGAAATTCTTTTACGATGATGATTCTTTTTGGAATCCTCCTGACGGTGTCCGGAGTCCTCTTCCGGCGCCCGCTTCTCTACATGTTTGGCGCCAGCGATGTGACATACCCTTATGCCAGCTCTTATATGACCATTTATCTTTTTGGCAGTGTGTTTGTGATGACCGGATTGGGGATGAATACCTTTATTAATTCCCAGGGCTTCGGCCGGGTAGGAATGATGACAGTGCTTCTGGGGGCGGTTATCAATATTATCCTGGATCCCATTTTTATTTTTGGCCTCCACATGGATGTGCAGGGCGCGGCTCTGGCCACAGTTCTGTCCCAGTTTGCTTCGGCGGCCTGGATTTTAAAGTTTCTGACCGGAAGTAAGGCTATTTTACGCTTAAAGAGAGAGAATATGGGACTAAAAGCTTCCCGGGTGAAAAAGATCGTTTCCATGGGAATGTCCAGTTTCATGGCCGGATTTACCAACAGTCTGGTGGCAGTGGCATGCAATGCCACGCTTCAGGCCTGGGGCGGAGACCTGTATGTGGGAGTCATGACGGTTCTCCATTCCGTTCGGGAAATTGCTGAAAACATGGTGAAGGGGCTGACAGGCGGTTCCCAGCCTGTGCTGGGCTATAATTATGGGGCGGGAGAGTATGACCGGGTGAAGCAGGCCATTAAATTTGTTTCTGCTGCCACGATCTCTTTTACAGTTGTGGCCTGGATTCTTATTTCTGCATTTCCTGAATTTTTTATTCAAATTTTCAACCGGGATGAGGGGCTGGTGGCAGCGGCGATTCCGTCCATCCGCCTGTACTTTTTTGGATTTTTCATGATGTCTTTGCAGTTTTCCGGACAGGCCTGCTTTATAGGTCTGGGAAAGGCAAAACAGGCGGCCTTTTTCTCGGTTTTCCGGAAAGTAATCATTGTTCTGCCATTGACCTTATTACTTCCCCATGTGGCCGGGCTGGGCCCCATGGGCGTATTTCTGGCGGAGCCCGTATCTAATTTCGTGGGTGGTGCAGCCTGCTATGGAACCATGATACGGACCGTATGGCCGGAACTTGGCAGGAAAAAGGAGAAAGAGGAGAAAGAGGAGAAAGAGGAAAAAGCATGAGTACGGTATTAATACGGGCGGCATGTTTTATCATGATTATCGTCTTTGGATATGGCTTAAAGAAAGCGGGAATTTTTGGAATGAAGGACCTTCCGGTGTTTTCCAGGCGGCTATTGTGTTTAATTTCAGCAAGATTTCCATGACGGCCTCCATGCTGTCCATTGTGGCTGTCGGTCTTCTTTGCAGTGGTTTTTTCGCAGTTGTCGGGTATGGTCTGTTTTTTAAGGGAAGCAGGGAAGAAAAGGCTTTTGGCCTCATCAATGCTTCCGGCTATAATATCGGCTGTTTTACCATGCCCTTTGTCCAGAGCTTTCTGGGAGCCACGGGCGTAGCGGCAACCAGCCTTTTTGATGCGGGAAATGCCATGGTGTGTACAGGCGGTTCCTATGCCATTGCTGTTTCTGTGTCAGGAAAAGGAACGGCAAAGGGCCCCGGTCAGGTCGTGAGGCAGCTTTTTATGTCGGTTCCTTTTGACTGCTATGTGATTATGACCACCCTTGCTCTCCTTAAGATCCGGCTTCCTGGCTTTTGTATTCAGCTGGCGGAGACCATAGGAAATGCCAACAGCTTTCTTTCCCTTTTTATGATTGGAATTGGGCTGGAAATTCATATGTCGAAGGAGCAGGCTGTGTCCGTTTGTAAAATTATCGGAACCAGGTTTATGCTTTCCATTGTGCTGGCTTTATTTTTTTACTGGTATGCGCCTTTTGGAGAGGAGATACGAAGAACGCTGGCAATTTTAATGTTTGCTCCGGTATCGTCATTGGGCGTTCCCTATACTTCCATGATTGACGGAGATGTCAATCTGGCCAGTGATGTAAACTCCATCTCTATTCTGGTGGGAATTGTGGGCCTGATTCTGGCAATTCTGATATTTTAGCATTTATATTATGGAAGCGAAGGCCGGAGCCGTTAAAAGCATTTCTGGAAAAGGAATACCAGAAGACAATTGTGGGAGTAAAGGTGGCCGTATTATGAAAATAAAAAAAGACGTGAAGCCGCAGATACAAAATCTTCCGGCACTGAAAATTAAATATACTCTGGTGGTTCCCCTTATGGGAATTGTGGATACTCTGACCATGTTAAGTTTTTACAGGAATCCTGCCACAGACGGAAATCTTTTTGCCAAGGTGTTTTTTATTGTTTTTGCTGTGGTGGGAGCCGTGTTTGCTTATTGGGGACTGATGTGGAAGGTTACGGCAGATGGAAAGGCCATAAAGGTCTGCCCGGTCTTTTCTGCTTCCAGGACCGTCCCGCTTGGAGAATTGAAAAAAGCAGTGATATACAAAAAGAAAAAGAGAGACTCCCATATCTGTTATGTTCTGGTTGATGTCAGGGGAGAAGAAATTGTTAAAATTTATCCGATCATGAAGGAAAGCTCCGCTCTGCTGGAACGGATAAAGCGCCTTGGTATTAAAATAGAGGAAAGAATCAGTTAGCAGAGAATGAAGGAAGGGATTCTGAGCATACTACCTTTGTAAATATGAAAAAGGAGGTATACAATGATGACCAGACTGGATTGTACCGTTACCACCTGTGTGCACAATGCGGAAAAGTGCTGCTGCAAACAGGGAATCCTTGTGGAGGGCTCCGAAGCCAGGGCCTGCTGTGACACATGCTGCGGAAGCTTTGAGGAAAATAAGGGCGGTTTATTTAAAAACCTGTTTAAGACGCCGGAATCCAGGCTCCAGGTGGACTGTGACGTGACCAACTGCCTGTATAATGATGACCACCAGTGCCGGGCCGAACGGATTTCCATTGCGGGAGACGGCGCCAGAGCTGTGGGGCAGACCGAGTGCGGAAGCTTTAGGGAGAGATAAAGGGAACAGGGCTGATGCCACGTGCTTTTTGGCCGTTGTAAGCGGGCAGAAAGATTCAGGATTAAACTGCGTGAATAAAGGCCGGCAGGGCGTTTTTTGACAGTGCGCTGCCGGTTTTTTGTTGTAACAGTTCAGCCATGCATCTTCTTGCCCGCGTACCGCGGACAAGAAGCGCCGG
>CANRXD010000089.1 GCA_947643685.1 uncultured Clostridium sp.
AATGAGGGACAGTGAAAGGCGATACCTGACACAGAGATGGATGTCGGTGTGGTTGATATCCGTCCGGCTCAAAACCTTGCCAGGCTGACGCAAATTATCGGCAAATTTGAATACCTCCACCGGGTCGATGTCTTGGACTCCGGTGAATACCGGGGCAAACGTCGTATTGACCAGAATACCGAGATGCTCTTTAATCTGTATCTTCGTCTGCTCTTTGACGGCGGCATTACAGAGTACGAGGACGATTCGGAGTATGCACCGGGCAGAAGGTCAGCAGGATGCACCTCTACTATACTGACGAAACCGACAGCGTTCTGACCATCACATATCCGTACACGAAATTCGCTGTGGAGGGAACGATGGAGGTGTTTGACGATACGGTCAAGAAGATCATGAAGAAGGATTTCCATCGCTGCGTTGATGATCCGAAGGTCTGTGCCGGATGTGACTTCCGATTCTATCGCCATAACAAATAATGGAGGACTATCAATGGAAAAAAGCAAAATTACAGCGATTAAGTCGCAGTTTGATGATACGATACATATCGTTGATGATACAGATGTGGAATACTGGCTGGCACGGGAACTGATGCCGTTGCTCGGCTATGAGCGATGGGAGAATTTTGAAAAAGCGATTGTGCGGTCGATGGAATCGTGCCAAACCTCCGGAATTGCGGTCTCGGATCATTTTCGTGAGGTCACGAAATTGATAACAGCTGGAAAAGGCGCCAAGCGAAACGTAAAAGACTATATGCTCACACGCTATGCCTGTTATCTGATTGCACAGAACGGCGATCCCAAGAAAGAGGAGATTGCCTTTGCACAGAGTTATTTTGCCGTGCAGACCAGAAAGCAGGAGCTTATCGAAGAACGTATTGCGTATATCGAGCGCACCGAAGCCCGCGGCAGACTGCGGGAATCGGAAAAACGGCTGTCACAGAATATCTATGAGCGCGGCGTTGACGATGCCGGGTTCGGAAGGATTCGCTCCAAGGGTGATATGGTGCTGTTCGGCGGTCACACCACGCAGGATATGAAACGCAAACTGGGAGTGAAAGATAACCGTCCGCTCCATGCTTGGAGAGCGGGGAATCAAGCCGGAGGAACTTCCGCCGTCCGAGGACATCAAGAAACTGGAACGGCGTGTGAAGTCACAGGAAAAGAAAATCGTGGAGCAGTCGGGAAAGCTTCCCGCCGCCGATGATGAGGAAATTTGAGGAGAACTGAAAGAAATATTGTTACGGATAATCAAGTGGTGTTTTTGAACACTCGATTATCCGTTACGCTTGAGGTAAGGGGTCAATTTGACCACATACCACCATAGTTGCCGATATTCTTGGCAGCGACTACTGATAATATTGGAGATGCGACAGTCACCCCCACAGCGGTAAGCAGCACCCTTTATATAGTAACTCTCATGTCCGTTTACTTTAATTTCCTTCTGCAAAATACGCATCTACGGCAGTCGAAATTCCCGATACAATCTTATTCTGGTAACTGTCGTCCTGCATCCAGCGATCCTCATCAGGATTACTTAAAAAACCCATTTCCACCACTGTCACAGGAATCTCACTCCAGTTAATTGCCCCGGAATTATCCACTTCCTGAACTCCGCGGTTTTTAGTTCCTGTCTGGCTGCAGATATTGTCCACGATTTTCTTGGAAAGCCCATAGCTCTTGTCATGAAGGCTGGCATTATATGGGTTCTGGGAGGTCATGCACATACAAAGAGCGCCGTACACACCGGAATTATCCATGGAATTGGCATGAATTCTGATTAGAATATCAGCTCCGCTTTCATTGGCCAGAACTGACCTTTCTGCATTGCTCAAATTCACATCATGGCTGGTACGTATCATAACCACCTTATATCCTCTGGCCTTCAGCTCTTCCTCCAGCTTTTTGGAAACGGTAAGTGTCAGTTCGTATTCCTTAACCCCGGTGGCGGCTCCCACCGACCCTTCAGGCATTTTCGCCTTCATGGTAGCAGAGGATGGGCCAATAGGTTCCTTCTCTGCATTGGCTTTGGCCTGATGGCCCGCATCAATGGCCACTGTATGGCCATTCCAGAAGCTTTCCGGATCTGCTGTACTTTCCTCCACAGAAGAATCCGAAACCGCCCCTTCTGTTTCTGATTCCGGCACATCTCCTTCTGTCTGTGCAATAACATCCGCTCCCGCCTCCAGAGCATCCGGCTCCTCTTCCTTCACTGCTATCAGGTCAGAAGCCACATAAGCTGTTTTTCCGTCATAGAGCACCTGGCTCCAGGTTTCATTATAGCCTGTCCGCCGCAGAATATCTCCTGTTTTCAGCTGGACATAAATCCTTGCATTCTGGCTGGCATTCTCCCTGACATTTAAGATATCCGCCAAAACAACAACGGTTTCATCCACCGGCTCAAATACTTCCTTTTCCTCTGTCCGGGACCCGCTTTCGCCTTGTACCCCGGCGGCCTCTCCTTCAGAAGCGGACTCTGCCCCTCCCATGGAGATCATAGTCATATCGACCATCTTTCCCTCGTTTTGCGTGTAACCGGTCTCATTTAAATCCACAGCCTGGTATCTGGAGGCACTGCAGCCAGAAAGAGCTGACGCCAGGCACGCCATACACATGATATTTAACAGGAGACGGAGGAGCTTCCGTCCTTTTTTTACTTCTTTCACAGGATGGTCCCTCCTCCGAATACATGATCATCTTCATAAAATACAACAGCCTGTCCGGGGGTAATGGCCCTCTGAGGCGTCTCGAACAAACATTCCACAGTTCCGTTTGGAAGCTCGCTGATTACACAGGAGGCGCCCCCGTGGCTGTAACGGATTTTCGCCGTGACCCTCCGCCTTTCTCCATGAAGTCCATCCACTGCCATCCAGTTTAAGTGGGAGCAGCACAGGCGGTCAGAAAACACATCATCACCGCTTCCGATGACCACCTCGTTGGTCTCCGGGCGGATCTCCGTCACAAATACAGGCCGTCCCATGGACAGGTTCAGTCCCTTTCTTTGCCCAACTGTGTAATGGGTAATTCCCTTATGGCGCCCTAAAACATTTCCGGCCATGTCCACAAAATTACCGCCCCCGGGAACACTGTCAGCACTCTTCTCGATGAAAGACGCATAATCATTGTCGGGGATGAAGCAGATTTCCATACTGTCTTTTTTCTTTGCCACCGCCAGCCCGTTTCTTTCTGCAATCTTCCGGATTTCCTCCTTTGTATAATCCCCCACGGGCATCAGAGTCCTTTTAAGCTGTTCCTGGGTCAGATTGTAAAGGGCATAGGTCTGGTCTTTGGCCGCCGTAACAGAATTTCTTATGGTAAACCTTCCGTTTGGAAGTTTCATCACCCTGGCATAGTGGCCTGTGGCAATATAATCAGCGCCAATCTCCATACTGCGGGCCAGCAGCGCTTCCCATTTCACATAGCGGTTACATGCAATACAGGGATTGGGAGTCCGTCCGTGAAGATATTCTGCCACAAAATAATCCATCACGGATTTTTTAAATTCCCTGCGGAAATTCATCACATAGTAGGGAATTCCCAGAGTCCAGGCAACCCGCCTGGCATCATCCACAGCGCTCAAACCGCAGCATCCGCCGTTTTCTGATGCCTCATCAGGATTTTCCTCCTGCCAGATCTGCATGGTCACGCCGATTACCTCATATCCCTGTTCTTTCAAAAGGCAGGCGGCGACTGAGGAATCAACGCCGCCGGACATACCTACCACTACCTTTTTTTTCATTGTTTAGTATTCCTCATCCTCGTCATGTTCGCTGATATCGGACTTGGGCTTTTCCAATCCCTCAATCTTTATTCCATGCTTCTCTGCATAATCCCACAAAGCTGCGTGGATTGCCTCTTCAGCAAGCAGGGAGCAGTGAACCTTCACAGGAGGAAGTCCGTCCAGGGCCTCCATAACAGCCTTGTTGGTCACTTGCATTGCTTCTTCAATAGTCTTTCCCTTTACCATTTCCGTCGCCATACTGCTCGTCGCAACGGCAGCTCCACAGCCGAAAGTCTTGAATTTGCAATCCTTAATTATATGGCTCCCATCATCGATGTCCAGATAAATTCTCATGATGTCGCCGCACTTTGCATTGCCTACGGTACCCACGCCGCTGGCTTCCTCTATTTCACCCACATTTCTCGGGTTCTGAAAATGGTCCATTACTTTTTCTGAATACATATATGATTCTCCTTTTCATCGTTTTGCCAGTAAACGAATATGCCTGCTGACGCCGGTATCTTTATGCCTGAATCTCTTTTTTCTCTCTGCTTTTTACAAAATCCTCATAAAGCGGGGACATGGAACGGAGACGTTCCACAATCTTTTTGATGCTCTCCACGGTATCGTCAATATCTTCTTTGGTAGTCTCATGACTTAAGGTCAGGCGCAGAGAACCATGAGCAATTTCATGGGGCAGTCCAATGGCGAGAAGCACATGGGACGGATCCAGAGAACCGGAAGTACAGGCCGAACCGGAGGACCCACAGATCCCCTCCATATCCAGCATAATTAACAGGGATTCTCCCTCGATGAACTGGAATGCAAAGTTGGCATTGTTGGACAGCCTCTTTGTAGGGTGTCCATTGAGTCTGGTGTAAGGCACTTCGGACATCACCCGTTTAATCAGATAATCACGGAGTTCTGTTTCCTTCCTCTTATTTTCTTCCAGATTTGCCACAGCAATTTCAACGGCTTTTCCCATTCCCACGATTCCCGGCACGTTCTCAGTTCCGGCACGGTGTTTTCTCTCCTGGGCGCCTCCGTGTATAAAGGAACGCAGCTTCAGGCCTTTCCGGATATAAAGAAATCCCACGCCTTTGGGACCATTGAATTTGTGGGCACTGGCGCTCAGCATATCAATATGGCATTCATCCACGTTTATAGGTTCATGGCAGAATGCCTGAACAGCATCCGTATGGAACAAAATTCCATGTTCTTTTGCAATCTCACCAATCTCCCTGATCGGTTCGATGGTTCCAATCTCGTTATTTGCAAACATTACAGAAATTAAAATCGTATCCGGCCGAATCGCCGCTTTTAAGGTCTTAAGATTCACCAATCCGTTTTCGTCCACAGGGAGATATGTTACTTCAAATCCATTTTTCTCCAGATACTGGCCGGTATGGAGAATTGCATGGTGCTCAATCTGTGTCGTAATAATATGCTTTCCTTTGGAGACATAAGCCTCAGCGGCCGCCTTTAAAGCCCAGTTATCGGACTCAGTTCCGCCGTTGGTGAAATAAATTTCATTTTCCTTTGCTCCCAGAGTGTCTGCAATTACTTCTCTGGTATGGGCCATTGCCTTTTTGCACGGTGCGGAAAATTCATACACTGAAGATGGATTTCCGTAAAATTCCGTAAAGTACGGCAGCATCGTTTCCACAACTTCCGGACGTACCTTTGTTGTGGCTGCATTGTCAAGATAAATTACCTTTTTCATAAATCCGCCTTTCCGTAAATACAGGTTAAAAGCCTCATCTACTATGATAATGTCTTCGTAACTGTTCCGTATCCTCACAGTTACATGTCCTCTTTCGGAAGACTATTCTACATTATATATGATATGACCCGCATATTTCAACTGGTATTCTTATATTTAAGAAAAATATAAGCAACAGTTCAGCCGTGCGAAGATTCAGAGGGCGGACGCCCGACGCTTCTTGTCCGCGGCACGCGGGCAAGAAGATGCAAGGCTGAACTGTTATAAAAATATAAGCAACAGCCCGGATATCTCCTGAACGGTTGCGATGTTTGGTAACATATCGGGAATCCTCCTCACATACATTGTAATAATTTTCCTGCAGGCTGGAGTTTCCATGACTGACTTTTTCAGAAAGCACACATTGATTGCCGGAACCCTGCTCCTTACGGCCACCGGCTTTGCTTCCAGAATTCTTGGATTCTTTTACAGAATCTTTCTATCCCGCACCATCGGCGCCGAAGGGCTTGGGATTTATCAGATGATTTTTCCTGTCTATGGCATCTGCTTCTCCCTTTGTGCCGGTTCCATTCAGACAGCCATCTCCCGTTTCACCGCGGCCGATGAAAAAAGGGCGAAAAAAACTCTCCTTACGGGATTTTTCATTTCCTTTTCCCTGTCCCTGGGGTTAGCTGCCCTGATCATCCGATTTTCGGATTTTCTGGCTGTACATATTCTTATGGAGCCCCGCTGTGCCCCCCTTCTTCCGGCTCTGGCCCTGGCCTTCCCATGTACCTCCGTCCACGCATGTATCTGCGGCTATTATTATGGAAAGGAAAAGGTACAGATCCCGGCCCTGGCACAGCTGGCAGAACAATGTGTACGGATTTTTACTGTTTTCCTCATCACAGATATCTGCCGGGAACAGGGACGTCCTGTAACCGTATTTGTGGCTGTGGCCGGGCTTGTGGCCGGGGAGGCCGGTTCTGCCCTGTTTACCCTCGTCTCCTACCTGTTGTTTTCTCAGAATCCGGAAGTCTGCAAAAATCCGTATGCGGACAAAACCCCACATGCAGGCAGGACGGGCAGAAAAATTCCACGCAGAGTCAGCTCCTTTTCTGAAACAGCCATTCCTCTGATGGCCCTGGCCATTCCTTTAATGGCCAACCGCCTGGTCGTAAATCTTCTCCAAAGCCTGGAAGCCATTCTGATACCAAACCGCTTAAACGCATTTGGCTTATCCCAGTCTCAGGCCCTCAGCGTTTACGGAATCCTCACGGGAATGTCCATGCCTTTCATTATGTTCCCTTCCGCCATTGTAAACTCTCTGGCCGTAGTCCTTCTCCCCACGGTGGCCA
>CANRXD010000090.1 GCA_947643685.1 uncultured Clostridium sp.
ATTCCAGCCTATACTCAAATTCTATACAGCCCTTCCTGCAGGGGCCCGCAAAAATCCAGATATTTTCCCCCTTACGGATCCACTCCTGTTCTGTCCCGCGCTGCCATTTCCCCCGGCTTCCTTCCTGAACGTTCTGCCATGCCATCACTGCACCCAAAGAACAGACGCTGATCACTGCGGTCGCCGCTGCTGCGAAAATTGCTGCTTTTAGCCTGTCTGATCCCATGAGCCCTCCTTTTTTACGTCTGGCATAAATTATACTTTTATATCTTTAAAAAAGCAATATATCTTTTATAATTTATTATTTTTTAAAATTTTAAGGATATAATTTAAACTAAAAAGGAGATTTTTGTGAACAGCAAGGTCATAGGGATCAATATAAAAAAGTACCGCAGGGCTGCGGGACTCACGCAGGAAAAGCTGGCAGAGCTTCTTGATATCTCAACTGTACACATGTCTCACATGGAATGCGGACATGTGTCCATGTCCATTGAACTGTTGCTTAAACTCTGCGGAATCTTAAACGTATCGCCTAACCACATTTTAAATGGCGCCTATAAACCTCCACCAACATCCCCGGACTCGGTTCTGGACGATCTGCCGGAGGACACAAAGCTTCTTGCCTACAAAATCGTTGAACTCCTTCGGGTTCACGGGCAGGAAAAAAATTAAAAAGACCTGAACCGGCGCTGTCTCGCACCGACTCAGGTCTTTTTTATTTCCTGGTTACTTTTTTCTTCTCTTTTCCGCACAGGCCATGCAGGTCTCACATGCACTCTTTGCCACTGCCATTCCTCCAAGAGATGTTTCTCTGAGTTCGGAAGGAAGCGATCTTCCCACAGCGTACATAACGCCAATGGTCTCATCAATGGGGGTGATGCTCTTAATTCCTGCCAGAGAAAGCTCCACGGAAATCAAAGCATTGGAGGCTCCCATGGCATTCCTGTTCTGGCAGGGATTTTCCACAAGTCCTCCGATGGGGTCGCAGACCAGTCCCAGAATATTCACCATGGCAAAGGATGCCGCATCCATGCACTGTCTTGGTGTGCCCCCCAGAAGTTCCACAGCCGCAGATGCCGCCATGGCGCTGGCAGAGCCCACCTCTGCCTGACAGCCTCCTTCTGCTCCCGCCGTAGTGGCGTTTCTTGTGATCAGATATCCGATTGCCGCTGCGTTAAAAAGCGCCTGGCAGATTTCGTCATCCGTAAATCCATGCTCTTCCTGAAGGGTGCAGAGCACACCCGGAATAACGCCGGAAGAGCCGGCCGTTGGCGCCGCCACAATCAGTCCCATGGAGGCATTGACCTCCAGAACTCCCACGGCATAGGCAATGGCTTTGGAAACCACATTGCCGCAGATGTTTTTCCCCTCTTCTCTCAGGGCATGCAGCTTTTTACTTTCACCGCCGATCATGCCGCCCATACTGACAATATCTTCATTCATAGGCTTTTTCACCGCTGCCTGCATGATCGAATATGCCTTTTTCATTCTGGCCCTTGTTTTTTCCGCATCCTGCTCCAGATACGTGGTCTCACGTTCAAACATGGCCTCAGATATCTTTTTATTTTCTTTTTCGCAGTACGCCAAAAGCTCTGCTCCATTAATAAAATTCATACCGTTCCCCCCATTAATCCAGTTTAATCGCAGGTACCAGAAGCACATTCCGCACAGCTTCAAAGCCACGGATGGCATTTACCATCTGGCCGGGAACATCGCTGTCCACCTCAATGATGGCATATGCGATTTTTCCCTTACTTTCCCGGTAAAGGCGAAGGGAGCCGATATTTAAATCATAAGCGCTGAGCACCGTGGTAACAAATGCCAGCGTCCCCTTCTTGTCTATGTGCTCGATAACCATTGTACTGTAATTTCCGGTCAGCTCCACATCCACGCCATTGAGTCTTGTAATCACGGCATTTCCACCGCCGATGGATTTTCCGCGGAGAGACAGGGAAGCGCCGTTTTCATCCTTCACATAGATATCGACAGTATTGGGATAAATTTCCTTGTCAGTAAAATTCTCTTCAAAGGAAAACTCCAGTCCCGCTTCCTTCGCATGTTCAAAGGAATCGCGGATTCGCTCATCATCCGGATGATATCCGAGAATTCCTCCCACCAGTGCCCTGTCTGTACCATGCCCATGGTAAGTTCTTGCAAAGGAACCATACAGCACAAATTTTACAGACACGGCTTTTCCGATCATTTTCCCGGCAATGAACGCAATCCTCAGCGCACCTGCTGTGTGGGAGCTGGAAGGTCCGATCATATTCGGCCCCAGAATGTCAAAGGTTCCAATTTCATTCATACTATAACCCCTCCTGCTTATGAATCTAAAAATGTTACAGCTTTATACGGTGTCCGGTAATAGGCCGTACACATTGTAATTCCTGTTTTTTTCGTACTGGCGTGGATAATCTGTCCGCCGCCGACATACATGGCCACATGGTTAATATAGTCTCCGCTGGCATAGAACAAAAGGTCTCCCGGCTGTGCAGACTCAATGGGAATCTCTCTTCCTTTTGCTGCCTGGTCCCTGGAACTGCGGCCTGTATCAATTCCGAAATGTTCATAAATCCGCATGGTAAATCCGGAACAGTCAGCTCCCTCCGTAAGGCTTGTCCCTCCATATACATAAGGATTTCCAAGGAATTGTTTTGCATAAGCCACCATCGCCGTTCTGGTTGCCGAAGTAAGTTTTTCACTTCCCGGCCCCTCCTGAGCTCCACTGGTCACCAGAGAACCTTCCCCGGCTCCCGGGCCGGCCTCCGCCCCAGTTTCGTTGGAAACTGATGTACTCTGTCCTCCGGGTCCGTCCTGGTTCCCTACTGCAATCCCGTTCTCCGCAGGTGCCGGGTTTTCTGTTCCCCGTGCCGCAGAAGATTCGCCTCCGGAGAAAGCCGCTTCTGTGTCCCGGGCCCTGGTCTCATTGGGATTTGCAGCAATGATCCCGATGGATTCTGTGGATTCTTCTGCACCCAGAGTCTCCGTGGCAGATACCGTCTGTGCCTGCTCCGCTTCTTTTCTGAGCCTTTCCATGGCAGCGATAGCCTCATCGGCCTCCTTTTTCAGCCGCTCAGCTTCTTCCTGCTTCTGTTTTTCTTCCTCCAGGCTCACAGCCTGTTCAAATTCCACCCGCTGCTGCACATAATCTTTATGGACATATCCGGCCAGATCCGCATCCACCTGTATTTCCACAAACTCATTCTCTTCCTTCAAGGCAATATATTCTGCATCCCGGGAAAGCAGGGTCAGAGTCCTGCTGGTGGTATTGGGTTCCTCTCTGAGCCTTAAGGAATCTGTATTAACTGTTATGTAAACAGTGCCGACTTTTTTTGCGATTTTTTTCGCTTCAGCACCTGTGATAAAATACTCTGCCTTGATATATCCGTTGACAGTACCAGACTGAATCTGATACCATTTGCCACCTTCCCCATCCACCGTCGAAAGGATTTTGGCGGCACAGTTATTATAAATTTTTCCCACAATGCTGCTGGTGGTGTTGGGTTCTGTCCGCACATTCACGTAATTGCTTACATGGGAAATTGCCACGCTGGCATAGGACGATTCTGTGGATGCCACCACCGGAATGCCAGATCTTGGGCTGGTACTTACTGTACCGCCGATCACATCCCCATAGGACACCATTGCGGTCAGCATCACCAATGAACATCCCACAGCCAGTATTCTTCCTGCTTTACTCATTGAAGTCCTTCTTTCCCTATTGTTCGTTCAAATACCGCTCCACGCTGCTCACACAGTTGGCTCCGTCTGCAACCGCAGTCACAATCTGGCGGAGGTTCTTGGTCCTCAGATCTCCGGCCGCAAAAATTCCGGCCGCTGAGGTCTGTCCATCCTCTCCGGCTTTCACGTATCCGCCTGCATCCAGCTCCACAAGGCCTTCAAAGGCTCCCGTATTGGGCGAAATCCCCACAGCGATAAAGACACCGTCCACGGAAATTTCCTTTTTTTCTCCGGTCTTTTTGTTGGACAGGCCCAGAGACTCCACCTTATGGGTTCCATTGATGGAATCCACCACCGTATCCCAGATAACTTCCACGTTTTCCATGTCCATCAGCTTGTTCTGAAGACTTTTCGCCCCACGCAGCTCATCCCGCCTGTGAATCAGGTACACTTTTTCGCAGAGCCTGGCCAGGAAAATGGCATCCTCGATGGCCACATCCCCGCCCCCGATAACGGCAGTGGTCTTCTTTTTGAAAAATGCACCGTCACAGGTGGCACAATAGGAAACCCCCATTCCGGAAAGTTCCTCCTCACCAGGTACCCCAAGCTTTCTGTGGCGGGCTCCGGTGGCAAGAATTACGGTTTTTGCAAGATAGGTGCTGTTTTCCCCTGCCACCTGCCAGAGCCCTGCGCCGGCCTCTGCTGCCTGTACCAGCTCATTTTCTGTCAGATCCGCCGGTTCAATTTTAAGTACCGTATCCTCGGCAAATTCAACATTCAGCTTATCGGCATGTTCCCGGAATTTCATTCCGAGATCAAAACCGCCGATCCCCGGAAGTCCTGCATAGTTATCCACCTCATAGGTAGTTAGAACCTGGCCGCCGCTGACCATTTCCTTTTCGATCACCAGGGTCTTTAAATCTGCCCTTTGGGCATATATGGAAGCCCCAAGCCCTGCCGGGCCGGAGCCAAGAATCACAAGGTCATAAATCTGTTCCATTCTTTCCTCCGATCTTCAAATCTGCTGTCTCTGGCGGCAGCTCCCGCCCGAAAAGCACAGATGATATATTTATCATTTAGTATATCACACCCGCCTGAAATAATACAAATGATTTCCGTACAATAACTTGGGCATTATTGTGGCAAAAGTATTTCCCGTTTCATCATAGGTATCTTATATTTTTCTGCCAGCCGTTCAATCTTTTTCGCCACGGCAATGTATAACTTCATTGTAACATCCCCCACAGAAAGTTGCAAGTTTTGCATTCTCCCTGTGGAAAGGCCATGAAAGAATGTGTATAATAACTAATATAACCGTAACAGTCCACATTTCCCGTTGAAAGGAGTCCCGCCCATGTCAAAAACCGTTCTTGTTACTGGTTCCTCCCGCGGAATCGGCAGGGCCATCGCTTTAAAGTATGCTTCTCTGGGCTTTTGTGTTGTGATCAACTGCGCCCGCAGTCTCCCCGCCTTAAAAGAGGTGGAAAAGGAGATTAAAAACCTTGGCGCTCCCTGCCTGGCTGTATGTGCAGATGTCGGTAAAAAAGAAGACTGCATCCGCCTGTTTGAAGAAATATCAAAAACATTCGGCCCCGTGGACATTCTGGTAAACAATGCCGGAATCTCCCGGATCGGACTTTTGCAGGACATGGACTTTGAGGAATGGGACCACCTGATCGCCTCCAATTTATCCTCGGTATTTCACTGCTGCAAGCTGGCGATCCCTCCCATGGTCCAAAAGCAGGCCGGCCATATCATCAATATTTCCTCCGTCTGGGGTGTCTGCGGCGCCTCCTGCGAAGCTGCCTACTCGGCCTCCAAGGGCGGCGTCAACGCCCTCACGCAGGCTCTCGCCAAGGAACTGGCTCCCTCCCACATTCAGGTCAACGCCATTGCCTGCGGAGCCATTGACACGGACATGAATCATTTTCTGTCTGAAGAAGAAGCCAATGCTCTTTTCGAAGAAATCCCGTCAGGCCGCATGGGAACTCCGGATGAAGTGGCCCGTATGGTCCTGTCCCTCACAGAATCCCCGGCCTACCTGACCGGACAGGTAATTAAGCTTGATGGTGGATGGATTTAAGCAAATAAAACCCTTTTCACCTGTTGGAATATGAGTAGTTCAAGAAGGTGTATGGCTTTTACATCACCTCCTGATATTTAGATGAGGAACTGAAAATGGCATTAATATCAAAGATATTTTCTTTGAGTACAAAATTATTAGTTCCATTTACATTGATAAAGAACCGGATATTCAAAAACTGGTTCAACAACAGGACTTGACGACGCATTTTAGAACTTAGTATGTGGAGAAAGAGAATGGCTGAGAGTATAATATCATAACAACGACTTAAGGAGTAATATAAAAAGCAGAATATGGCAGAGACAGTTAAAATACAGATGAAATATAATAATCTGGGCATTAGGACTTTCTTAAGCATTTCAGCCAAAAAGATAATGAGGTGTGGATAAAAAGAAGGAGCGTGGTTTTATGTCAATTACATCCATAGAATATTTGCAAAGTCTTGTACGGGAGCTTATAAAACTACCAACCGAAACGGAATGGGTAGAATTCAAATGCAATAATAAGGAACCGCAGTTGATTGGAGAATATATCTCAGCATTGAGCAACTCTGCCACACTATGCGGTAGGACAAAGGGATATCTTGTTTGGGGAATTTATGATGACGCACATAAAATAGTTGGTACAAAATTTCAATACAGAAAAATGAAAAAAGGAAATGAAGAGTTGGAGGCGTGGCTTTCACGCATGATTTCACCAAGAATCAATTTTAAATTTTATGAAATTCCTATGGATGGAAAAAATGTTATAATGATTGAAATCCCATGTGCTGAAAAACAGCCGGTTCAGTTTGCAGGAGTGGAATATATTCGGATTGGCACGAATAAGAAAAACTTAAAGGAATACCCAGATAAAGAAAGGGCATTATGGCAGGCGTTTGATGCGACACCATATGAACTTCGCTTGGCAAAAAGTAATGTTATGGAAGATGAATTGGTCGTTTTATTGGATTATCCCAAGTACTATGATAAGATGGAAATGCCAATTCCACGTAATAG